>CAJAOB010000036.1 GCA_903941205.1 uncultured Burkholderiales bacterium
GACACAGCCGTGCGCTTACTGAACATGTACTTGTAGCCAATGAAGGTCTGCTTGACATCGTCACCAAAATTTTTGCTGGTGCTGTCGCTGGCAGAGCGCTTGCCAAAGCCGCCAGCGAGAACGCCAGAACCCAGCGGGGCGCTAGCCGTGAAAACCGTACCGTTACCGGGGTTGGTGCCGCCTGCGTTCAGCGAGATGGACTGGGTGGTGACAGCCGCCTTGATCACGCCGAAGTCGTAGCTGGCCAGCACGGTGGTGATCTTCTGGCCGGACTTATCTGGGTCGCTACTAACATCTTTATGAGCAGAATCAGTGACGTTCACGGCGGCCGCGATTGGACCGTTGGCGTACTGCAAGGTGAAGGAGGTGGTGTCTTTGTTTGCGTCGTTATCGCCAACACCAGTCGTCAAAGCTTGCTTTGGTGCCAGCGCTATGGAAGCGCTGAAGCCGCTGAAGACGGGGCTGGAATAGGCAATGTAGTTGCTGAAGGTATCACCGTAGATCACGCGGGCTTGGGCGTCACCTGTAGCGATAACCGGTTCGGTGCCTGCTGTGCCTGTGTTGCTTGCAGAGATACCGGTCACAACTGGGAGGGGCACGTCGCCAATAGCACCCCACAAGCTGCGAATGGAGGTGTTGCCACGGCCCAGGAAAAGGGTGCCGCGATCGCCGCTCAGCGTCACGTTGGCACCGCGATCACCCAGCGTATTGGCAGAAGCCGTAGCGGCTGTCGAAGCCACTGCACCAATCGAGGTCTGCAGCTGGAAGCCAGCCTTTAGGCCACCACCCAAGTCTTCTGTACCCGCAAAGTTCAAGTTGCCGGTCTGGCGAGCAATTTGCAGGCCGGAGTTGGCGTCACCGATGGTCGTCTTACCGAAAGCCAAGCCGTAGCCGCCAGAGATGGTGACGGTGGACTGGGCGGAAGCTGCGGACACGGCGGCCAGAGCAGCCAGGGCACACCTGTTTTCAAACCGGTCAATTCGCTTTGGCACGCGCCTCGTCGAAGGGTGTGGACTGAAGGACGGCGGATGGAGGTTGTACGCTGGCGCCTGTACAAACTTTGAGCCCTGCCGGGGCCCGGTCGCAGCGTCTGGCGCGACCTTGAAAGCGGCGCCGTCAGCCGCTGGCCATTTTTTTCGCCGTCTGTCAATAGCCCGAAAAAGCTAAACCGGCCTTGATTTGACAGGTGTGCAGCGCCGCATTAACTTGACCGCCCATGTTTGTTGCCAACCCCTTTCTGTCGCGAGCTGCCGCGAACGACCTGCCGCCTGCGCCCGCCCAGGCGCGACGGCCGCGTGCGGGCGGGCGCGAGCGCACGGTTCCGATTCCTGAAACCCTGACGCCGGTGCCCGGCTATCCGCAAAAGCTGGCGGTCTTCAAGATGGCGGCCAGCCGCTTCTGGCAGGTGCGCTGCTGGGTGGCCGGGCGCACTTACAGGCGCAGCACCCAAACGCAGTCCCTGCGCATGGCGCAGAGCTTTGCGCGCCAGTTTTATGAAAAGCTGCTGGCCGAGCGCTACCGCGAAACCCCAGGCCAGGGCCAGCTCTTTCCATCACCGGCCCTGCCAGGCGGGCCGTCTGGCGCTTCAGCGCAAGCCCAGGCGGCACCGAGCGGCCCCACTTTTGGCGCGCTGGCCTCGCAGGTACTGGCCAACGAGCAGGCGCGCTCGGCCAGGGGCGAATACTCGGTGGGCAGCTACCAGGTGCTGCGCAACCGGCTGGACGCGCACATCCTGCCGCGCTGGGGCGAGGTGCCGGCGTCGGCCATCAACTTTGTAGCGCTGATGGAATTCACGCACTTTCTGAGCCAGCGCTTTAGCACCACCACCGTGAGCCAGTACATGGTGGCGGTGCGCAAGGTGCTGTCGCACGGCGTGTCCATCGGGGCACTGGTCAAGCTGCCGGAGTTCCCGAAGATCAAGATCGTCACCACGCCGCGCGGCGCTTTCACGCCCAGCGAGTACTGGCAGATCATCCGCTGCGCCAGGCGGCTGCGCGGCCATCAGTACCCGGCGTCAGAAGATACGATCCGGGCCAATTACAAGATCCGGGTGGCCGAGCAGCGCATGCCGCCCGATCTGGCCTGGGCCATGGCTTTCATGCTCAACAGCTTCATACGCCCGAGCGACCTGAAAACCCTGCAACACCGGCATGTCGAAGTTGTCCGTGCCAACAACACCTACCTGCGGTTGACCCTGCCCGAGACCAAAAGCCACGGCCGGCCCATCGTCACCTTGCAACCGGCGGTGCGCTGCTACCAGCAAATATGCAAGCACCAGACCCAAACCGGCCACGGCGCGCCAGACGACTATCTGTTTTTGCCGGCGCTCAAGGACCGCAATTACGCGCATTGGGTGCTGAACTTTCACTTCAACTGGGTGCTGGCCGAAACCGGCCTGAAGAAGGGCCCGCACGGTCAGCCCCGCAGTTTGTACAGCTTGCGCCACTCGTCGATCACCTTCAGGCTTTTGTATGGCCAGGGCATCGACCTCTTGACCTTGGCACGCAATGCGCGCACCAGCGTTGAAGTCATCAACACCCATTACGCCAGCACTGTGACGGGCGAACAAAACATCGCCTTGCTGCAAAGCCGCCGCACGCGCGCCGGTCCGGCCAGCCACGGCGCACGTCGCCCTGAAACCGCGCCCGACGTTCTTGCTGCACCACCTTTCCTGCCGACGCCATGATTCCCCAAAACCATACCGGCTCGGCAGTCGCCGTCATTGGGGCCGAGCAACCCTCCGACCTGACCTGATATCCCGCCACGAACGGCCCGATGAAGCAGCAGCCGTCATTCCGGCGCAGGCAGGGATCCATCCCCGGGCACTTTTTTCTGGTCTGGAGGCTGGAATCGAATCGAGCGCCCGCGCCCGAGCGCAGCCGGAAGATGGATCCCCGCAGTCGCGAGGATGACGAAAAACAGGCTGGCCGCGCCTTCGCGCAGATGACGGAAAACAGGCTGGGCGCGCAGTCGCGAGGATGACGAAAAACAGGCTGGCCGCGCCTTCGCGTCGATGACGAAAAACAGGCTGGGCGCGCATTCGAGAGGATGAACAAAAACAGGCTGGCCGCGCCTTCGCGCAGATCACGGAAAACAGGCTGGCCCCGCGTTCGCGAGGATGACGAAAAACAGGCTGGCCGCGGCTTCGCGTCGATGACAGAAATCCGGCTGGGCGCGCCTTCGCGTCGATGGCGGAAAACAGGCCGGCCGCATCTTCGTGGGGCTGGCGGGAAACGGGGCACCTTGACTTCAAGCGGATGGCGTGACGGTGGTGATCTCCTCGTCGTTGCCGTGAGCTGGCCCCGGCGCCGTCATTCCTGCGCAGGCAGGAATCCATCCCCGACTCCTGTGCGCCAGCCACCGGCAAGGGATCCCCACCCCCGCCGGGTTCAGGAAGACCGGGGCTGTCTCAGCCTCTGCCGACGAAGGGCATTTGCGTGGCCATCACGGTGGTGAACAGGATGTTGGCGGACAGCGGCAGGCTGGCCATGTTCATGAAGGTGTCCACCACGGCCGAAATGTCCATGCGCGGTTCGGTTTTCAGGGTGCCGTCGGCTTGCGGCACACCGCGGGTCATCTTTTCGGTCATGTCGGTCGCGACGTTGCCGATGTCGATCTGACCGACGGCGATGCTAAAAGGCCGGCCGTCCAGGGAGGCGGCGCGCGTCAGGCCGCTGACGGCGTGCTTGGTGGCGGCGTAAGCGATGGAGCCAGGGCGCGGAACATGCGCGGAGATGGAGCCGTTGTTGATGATGCGTCCGCCTTGCGGCGTCTGGGTCTGCATCAGCTTGAAAGCGTGAGAAAGGCAGTAAAACGCGCCGTGCAGGTTGATATCGACCATGCGCCGCCAATCGTCGCCGCTCAAATCGCCGGGCAGGCTGTAGGGCAAGGAAATGCCGGCGTTGTTGAACAGCAGATCGAGCCGGCCAAAACGCGCTTGCACCTGCTCGAACAAGGCTTTGACTTCCTCTTCGCGGCTGAGGTCGGCGGGCATGGCGATGCCGCTGGCGCTGTGTTCACCGGCGCCGGCAATCGCCGCCTCCAGCACGTCGGCCCGCCGGCCGACAAAGACGACCTGCCAGCCGGCCTTGAGCAGGGCGTGCGCGCAGGCTTTACCGATGCCGGAGCCTGCCCCGGTGACCAAAGCGATTTTCTGCATGGCGTTCTTTCAATTCAGGGCGCGGGCGTCAGCAGCAGACCGGCTGGCCGGGCTGGCCCGAAGGCGCGAGGCCCCTCAGGCCAGGGCTGCCTCGTCAAAGGCGATTTGCACCTTCAGCGATTGCGATTTGTCAGCTGCCAGCGCAAAGGCCTCGACGGCGCGGCCAAAGGGCACGACGGCGGTGATGACGGGCTTGCCGTCGATCAGTCCGCTGTTGAGGAATTGCACGGCGGTGGCGAATTCGGCGTGAAAGCGGAAGGTGCCGCGCAGGTCAATTTCCTTGGCAACGATCTGGTTCATGGGCAGCGCAATCTCGCCGCCCAGCCCGACGGTCACCAGCACGCCGCGTGGCGCAATGACGTCGAGGGCTGCGCGCAGCGCCGGCTCGCTGCCGGAGGCCTCGAAGACCGCGTCGAACTGGCCCTTGTCGGCCTTGTATTTGTCGAGGGCTTCGGCCTGCGTGCGCAGGTTGATGGTTTCGTCAGCGCCCATCTGGCGCGCGCATTGCAGCGGCAAGTCAGCGATGTCGGCGGCGACGATGCGCGCCGCACCAGCGCGCCGCAAGCCACCAATCAGCAGCGAGCCAATCGGCCCGCAGCCGGTGACCAGCACCTGTTTGCCCAGCACACCGCCAGCGCGCTGGATGGCGTGCAAGCCCACCGACAGCGGCTCGGCCAGCGCCGCTTCAGACAGGCTCAAGTGGTCGGCCACTGCATGGGCCTGGTTGGCGTCGATCACCAGTTGTTCGCTGAAAGCGCCCTGAATATGCGGGAAGGGCATGGCGCTGCCGTAAAAGCGCATCGACAGGCAATGGTTGTGCATGCCGGTCTGGCAAAAGCGGCAGCTGCCGCAGGGCCGCGACGGTGATATGGCGATTCGCTGGCCCTTGCGAAAGCCGCTGACCTGCGAACCGATGGCCTCGACCACGCCCGACACCTCGTGCCCCAAGGCCATGGGCTGCTTGAGGCGCACGGTGCCAAAGCCGCCGTGCTGGTAGTAGTGCAGGTCAGAGCCGCAAATGCCGCCAAAGGCGACGCGCACCCGCAGCTCGTGCTCGCCCATGGCGGGTGCATCCCTGGTTTCGAGTCGCAAGTCCTGGGCAGAATGAATAACGAGAGCGCGCATGGTGTGTGCCTTTTTTTTGCGTTCAAAGGGTGGCGGTGACGCCGCCGTCGACATAGAGAATATGACCGTTGACGAAGCATGAAGCGTCGCTGGCCAGGAAAACCGCAGCGCCGCCCAGGTCCTCTACGTCGCCCCAGCGACGGCTTGGCGTGCGGCCGACCAGCCAACCGGTGAAGGCCGGATCGGCCACCAGCTTTTCGGTCAGCTCGGTCTTGAAGTACCCAGGCCCCAGGCCGTTGACCGTGATACCGAACTGGCCCCAGTCGATGGCCATGCCCTTGGTTAGCATCTTGACGGCGCCTTTGCTGGCCGTGTAGGGCGCGATGCCCGGGCGGCCCAGCTCGCTTTGCACCGAGCAGATGTTGATGATCTTGCCGCAGCCGCGGGGAATCATTTTTTGCGCGACCGTCTTGCCGACAAAGTAAACGCTGTCGAGGTTGGTCTTCATCAGCGTGTGCCAGTCGGCATCCACAAACTCGTGCAGCGGCCCGCGGATCTGCATGCCGGCGTTGTTCACCAGAATGTCGATGCTGCCTTGCGCTGCCTCGATCGCGTCAACGCCGTCGCGCACGGCATCAGCGTCGGTCACGTCAAAGGCCGCGGTGCTGACTGTCAAGCCCTCGGCGCGCAGCAGTTGCGCAGCAGCTTGCAGCTTGTCTGCATTGCGGCCATTGAGAATCAGCGCGGCGCCCGCCTGCCCCAACGCGCGAGCAAGGGCCAGGCCGATGCCGCTGGACGAGCCCGTGATGAGCGCGCGGCGGCCATGCAGTCGAAAGGAGTCAAGAACGTTGGACATGCTTGTTCGCTAATTAACTGAGCATCCAGCGCAGAGGCGCCATCACCAGCTGGGGAAAAATAATCAAAAGGCTCATCACCACCACTTGCGACAGAAGGAAGGGCCAGACGCCACGGATGACGTCATGCATCGGGATCTTTCCGACGCCGCAGACCACGTTGAGCACGGTGCCCACGGGCGGCGTGAGTAAGCCAATCGCGTTGTTGATGATGAAGAGCACGCCGAAATACACCGGATCAATGCCAGCCTGGCGCACCAGCGGCATCAGCACCGGCGTCAGGATCAGCACTGTGGGTGCAAAGTCCAGCGCCGTCCCCACGATCATCACCAGCAGCATCAGCATGGCCATGAGCAGCATCTTGTTGTCGATGAAGGGCTGCATCAGCGTCACGATCTGCGCCGGAATGTTGGCCACCGTGATCAGCCAGGCTGACACCAGGGCTGCAGCCACAAGGAACATCACGATCGACGAGGTCTTGGCTGCACTCAGGATGATCTGGTACAAGTCCTTGACCTTGATCTCGCGGTAAATGAACAAGCCCACGAAGAGCGAATAAACCACCGCCACGACGGCTGCCTCGGTCGGCGTGAAAACGCCCATCTTCATGCCGCCAATGATGGTGATGGCCAGCAGATAAGACCAAAAAGCGTTGGCCGTGACCTTGAGCTTTTCTGCCATGGGCACGCGCGGGGCAACCTGCACATCGTCATTGCGTGCCACGATCCACCAGGTGACGATGAGCGCCAGGCCCATCAGGATGCCGGGGAAGATGCCGGCCATGAACAGCTTGGAGATAGACACGCCGCCAATCACACCAAACAGGATGAAGCCGATCGACGGCGGGATTACCGGGGCAATGATGCCACCCGCAGCAATCAGGCCGGCCGAACGGTCCATGCGGTAACCGGCCTTGCGCATCATGGGCATCAGCACGGCAGCCAGGGCCGCAGTGTCGGCTACCGCCGAGCCCGACAGGCTGGCCATGATGATGGCGGCAAACACCGCCACATAACCCAGGCCGCCACGGAAATGACCGACCCAGACCATGGCGGAATTGACGATGCGCCGGCTCATGCCGCCGGCATTCATCAACTCGCCGGCCAGCATGAAAAAGGGCACCGCCATCAGCGGAAAATTGTCAGCGCCGTTGATCAGGTTTTGCGACACGATCTGCGTGTCAAACGTGTCGAGGTGCAGCATCAGGGCCACGCCAGACACCAGCAATGAAAAGGCCAGCGGCATGCCCAGCGCCATGGCGCCCAGCAGGGAAGCGACAAAAATGAAAATGGTCATTTGGCGGCTCCCGCAATGTGTTGCTCGCCGCCGTCTTCCGAGTCCTGTACCTGGATCAGGTCTTCATCGGTAATCTGCCCGCGCGCCAGGCGCAGGAGCTGACCGGCGATCATCAAGCCCATGGCCACGCTGGTGATGTAGCCCACGCCGTAGACCCAGCTCATGGGTATTTGCATGACGCCAGACAAGGTGGTGGCGTTGATCTGGTGTTGCTTGAGGGTGCCGTAAAACATCAGCACGCAGCAGCCCAGCATGAGCGCATTCGACAAGCCAAAGCAAAACTTCTTGCCCGCATGGGGCAAGACGCGAATCAGGGTGTCCAGGCCGAGGTGAGCGTTCTCGCGCATGGCCACAATGGCACCGAGAAAAGTGATCCAGATGAACAAGAAGCGGGAAAGTTCTTCCGAACTGATCAGGCCCGAGTTGAAGCCGTAGCGCAGCACCACGTTACCGAACACCATGATGACCATGACCGATAGCATGGTGACCAGCATCACTTCAGCCAGCCGGAAAAAGAGGTCGTTGATTTTTTTCATAAGTTCAGTCGTGTCCCCTGCCAAGTGGCAGGGGACAGTTCTTGCCAAGGATTACTTGGTGTCTTCAATCGCCTTGAGCAGGGCCATGCCGTTTTTCTCACCGAAGGTCTTGGCGATTTCGCCAGAGACGATCTTCTGGAACGGAGCCATGTCAACGACCTCGATGACTTGCATGCCCGATTTCTTCAACTCGGCGACCACCTTGCCGGCGTTGGCGGCATTCAGGCCGCGCTGGTACTTGGCCGCCTCACGGGCTGCGTCCACCATGATGGTCTGGTAGTTGGCGGGCAGGCTCTCGAATTTGGCCTTGTTCATGGCCAGAATGAGCGGCGAGTAGACATGATTGCTCACGGTCAGGTGTTTTTGCACTTCATAGAACTTGGACGAGTAAGTCACGTTGATCGGGTGCTCTTGCGCGTCAAAAGTGCCGGTCTCGAGGGCGGTGTAGAGCTCTGCGATGGGCATCGGCGAAGGGTTCATTCCCAGCAGCTTGAAAGCCTGGATGTGGTACGGGTTGGGTGTGGAGCGGATCTTCAGGCCCTTGAGGTCTTCAGGCTTGTTGACCGGGCGCTTGTTGTTGGTGAAGGCGCGCCAGCCGTTTTCCCAGTAGGCCAGGCCTTTCATGCCGTGGGGTGCCAGCTCGTTGAGCACGCCGGTGCCGACTGCGCCGTCAAGCACGTTGTAGGCGTGCTGGGCGCTGCGGAAGACGAAAGGCAGCTCCATGGCAGCCGTGTTGGACACGATGCCGTTGTAGTTCGAGGCGCCGCTGGAGACGATGTCGATGGTGCCGCCGCGCACGCCGTTGATCATGGCCGCGTCATTGCCCAGCTGGTTGGCCGGGAAGATGGTGATTTCAATGTCCCCTTTGGTGCGCTCCTTGACCAGCTCGGCCATCTTGACGGCGGCTGCGTGCTGGCCGTCGGTGGCATTGACGGCGTGACCGAGCTTGAGGTTGTACTTGGCTGCAAAGGCGGCGGAGCCGACAGTGGCGATCAGGCAAGCGATGAGGACTTTGGAAATTTTCATGGTGATGTCTCCTGGTTGAAAAAACGCTTGGCGCAATGACTTTTGCATTGTTGCCATCTTCAAAAAAGCGCCAACCCGACATTCGCCGGGGGTCGCACTCCCCTTTGGCGCCAGCGCTGGCTGGCGCCTTGAGTTCAGTCTGTGGGCAGGCCGTATTCGTCGGCGCTGAAAATCGTGTGGAACACCGTGCCGTCAAACATGTCGATCAGGGCCTTGGAGACCTCACGGCTTTTCAGCCGGACTTCCGAAGCCAGTGCGATGTCGATCGACTCGCGGCTGGGGTAGCGCACCGACAGCACCATTTCAAGGTGCGGGTCGCTGACGTCGCTCTCGACCTGGCGCAGCACCCGCACTTCCTGGGCGCCCGGAAAGCGCGTCCACAAAGGCACCAGCTCCTTGCGGATGTAGTTGTTGAAGGCGGCCTCAAATCCGGGTTTGACCTGGCCTCGAAAGAATGCGCAACGGATGAACATGAAAATCCTTGAAAAGGTGGCGTGAAAAACTTTTAGATGCGGGCTGCGGGTCGGGCTGCACCTGCTGACGGCGCTGTGGGGACCAAGGATGTCAAGGGCGTCAAGGACGATTGCGCTGCAGCCTGCAACCGGCGCAAGGCGGCGACCGCCCCGGCCACCAGCTGCGGCACGTCTTGCGAAATGTCGAGCTTGACGACGTCGGTCTCGTCAGCGGCGGGCACTTCGAGGGTGCGGAACTGGCTGGTCAGCAGCTCGGGCTGCATGTAATGGCCGGTTCGCAGCGCCAGGCGCCGGGCGATGAGCTCGGCATCGCCGTTCAGGAAAACAAATTGCACGGGCGCGGCCAGCCGGCGGATGCGGTCGCGGTAGGCGCGTTTGAGCGCCGAGCAGGCCACCACCCGGCCCTGCGCGCGCGAACCCGGCGCGCCGGCGGCCAGGTAAGCGCCAATGCGGTCCAGCCAGGGCCAACGGTCGGCGTCTTCCAGCGCGATGCCGGCGCGCATCTTGGCCACGCTTTCGGGCAGGTGCAAGTCGTCGCCGTCGATCATCTCGAGCCCGAGTTCACGGGCAAGGGCGCTGGCCACGGTGGATTTGCCGCAACCCGAGACGCCCATCACCACGATCGACACCATGGGTCAGCGCTCCTGGCTTGCCGCGCATTCGGGCACGGGCGTCAGCAGGGGCTGCCCGCTCAGGCCGGCTTGCATGTTGGCAAAAGCCAGGTCGGCCATGGCCTGGCGGGTCTGGTGGGTGGCGCTGGCCATGTGCGGCGTCAGCACCACATTGGGCATGGACCAAAGCGCCTCGGGCACCTGTGGCTCATTGGCAAAGACATCCAGCCCGGCGCCGGCGATCACGCCGCCGGCCAGCGCTTTGACCAGCGCTTCTTCGTCGACCACGCTGCCGCGGGCCACATTCACCAGGTAGCTTTGGGGCCCCAGCGCCTGCAGCACTTCAGCATTGATCAAATGGCGCGTGCCGGCGCCGCCCGGTGTGATCACGACCAGAAAATCAACTGCGGCGGCCAGTGCTGCCGCCGTCGGGTAGTAGGTGTAGCCCGACTCGGGTTTTTCAGTGCGGGTGGTGTAGGCGATCGACATATTGAAAGCAGCGGCTCGCCGCGCAATGGCCTGGCCAATGCGGCCCAGCCCGACGATGCCCATGCGGGCGCCCGAGACCTTGCGGCCCAGGGGCATGGCGCCCTGCGGCCAGCGACCTTGGCGCACATGCTGGTCAGCCTGCGGCACCAGACGCGCCACCGACAGCACCAGCGCCATGGCCAGATCGGCCACGTCGTCGGTCAGCACGCCGGGGGTGTGCGTGACGGGCACGCCCTGGGCGATGGCGGCCTGCACGTCGATGCCGTCGTAGCCCACGCCAAAAACCGACAGCATCTTGAGGGCGGGCAGTTGCGCCAGCAAGGCGCCCGGCACCACCGACTCGCCGCCCGCGGCCAGGCCCACACTGCGCGGCGCCAGTTCAGCCAGCGCCTCTGGGCCGGCTTCGGGCGAATAAGTGTGGACCTTGTAGACGGCCTTCAGTGCTTGCAGGTACAGCGGGTGAACCTTGGGCATGGCCAGAATATCGAGTTGGGACAAACGAAAAACTCCTCTTGAATTCATGGACTGGCCGATCATGGGCAAGCGCCTGAGCCGATTGCGCGGCTTCGCAGGGGTCTGTTGGACAGCGCTATCCTGATTGGCTTAAAAAAAAGCGCCTGGCATCAGGAAAGCATGCCATCAGGCTGTGCCCATCAAGCTTGGGCAAATTCCTGATTTACGCCGGCCAGTTCAGTGGCTAAACTGATCTTTTTGGGACAGCGCTAGCCTAACGGGATGCGGCGCTGTGCCGGCTCCGTGTTTACCCTCAAAATTCATGCCCACCCCAGCCAAACGCCACCGCTCCACCGGCCGGGTCACGCTCACTGACGTGGCCCATGCCGCAGGCGTCAGCCCGATCACGGTGTCGCGTGCGCTGCGCGGCGAGCGGGCGGTGGACCCGGCGCTGGTCGAGCGCGTGCTGGCGGCCGCGAACAAGCTCGCTTACGTGCCCGACCCGGCCGCCCGCGCCCTGGCTTCGCAGCGCAGCAACCATGTGGCCATCCTGATTCCCAAGCTGTCCAATGCCTTGTTCGTGGACCTGCTGGACGCCGCGCAGCAGACCCTGCGCGCTGGCGGCTTTCAGGCCCTGATTGGCGTGACGCATTACGACGAAGGCCAGGAAGAGCAATTGCTGCGCGAGCAGCTGCTGCACCGGCCAGCGGGTTTGCTGATCACCGGGCGCGACCACAACGCCGCCACCCGGACCTTGATTGCACGCAGCCAGGTGCCTTGCGTTCACCTCATGGATTTGCCCGATGCCGGCGAAGCCAAGCCGCCGTATTGCGTGGGTTTTCGGCAGAACGAAGCCGGCGCGGCGCTGACCCGCCGCCTGCTGGCCACAGGCCGCAAGCGCATCGCTTTTGCCGGCGCGCAACTTGACCCGCGCGTGATGCAGCGCCTTTATGGCTGGCGCAGCGCGCTGCAAGAGGCGGGCTGCTACGAGCCCACGCTCGAATGGCTGAACCCGGCCTCGTCGTCGCTGGCGCTGGGCGGGGTCATGTTCGAGCAGATCATGGGACAAAGCCCGGCCGTCGACGCGATCTTTTTTTGCAATGACGACCTGGCGCAGGGCGCCTTGCTGGCGGCGCTGCGGCTCAAGGTGGCGGTGCCCGGGCGCGTGGCCGTTGCCGGCTTCAACGACCTCACGGGCAGCGACCAGATGCTGCCGCCGCTGACCACCGTGCGCACGCCGCGCGCCCGCATCGGCGAAGCCGGTGCCACCATGCTGCTGTCACTCATGCGCGGTGAAGTGCAGGCCCGGAGCTTTGTCGACCTCGGTTTCGAGATCGTCGAGCGCGGCAGCACCTGAGCGCCGCTGGCGGTGGGTGCTGAGACGGGGGCGAAACGGGCAAAAAACGGGGGCGAATAGGCGCCGAATCGCTGTCACTGTGCCGCTTCAATCAGCGCTCCACCAGCGCTAAGTCAGCGCTAAATCAGCCCTTGAACAGCCTTCAAGCCGCCGCCTTGAGCACATTGAGCAGCGGCTGACCGGCCACCAGACGGGCGACGTTGTCGGCGATGGTTTGCTGGCGCCGACGCACGGTGCCCGAGGTCCAGCCCGACATATGCGGTGTCATCAGCACGTTGTCCAGCGCGGCAAAGTCAAAGCGCGACGGTGCGCATTCGGGCTTGTCTGCGCTCGGGTACTGGTACCAGGTGTCGATGACTGCGCCGCCAATCCGGCGCCCGGCCAGCGCTTCGTACAAAGCCTGTTCGTCGATCACCGGGCCGCGGCCCACGTTGACCAGCACGGCGTCCGGCTTCATGGCTGCCAGCGCTGTCGCATTCACCAGGCCCTGGGTTGGCGCGCTCAGTGGCAAGCTCACCACCACCGCATCGGCCGAGCCCATGAAGGCGTTCAGTTCGTTCAGGCTGAAATACTGGTCGACCAGCGGGCTGTCTACCCTGCTGCGGTTGGCCACATGCACGCGCATGCCGAAGGCCTTGGCCCGGGCTGCCAGCGCTTGCGAGATATGGCCAAAGCCCAGCAATCCCAGGGTCTGGGCGCCGAGCTCGGTGCGCAGCGCCGTGGGCCGGCCGGCCCAGTAAGTCCAGCGCTGCTGGCGCAGGTCGGCGTCGGCCTGTTGCAGCGGCACATGGCGCAGCAGCAGCGCCGTCATCACGTACTCGGCAATCGCGCCTTCGTGGCCAAAGCAGTTGCACAGCGCGCTTTGCGCCGGCAGCAAAGACGCGTCAATCGCGTCGGTGCCGGCGCCCGGCGCATGGTAAAGCCTGAGCGCGTGCGGGCGCGGCATGGCCGCGTCGAGCTTGATGCCGACGATGACATCGGCGGTCTCGAAATGCGCACGCTCGCCCGGCAGCGTCAGCGCGTCGCTGAGGTCCACGATCAGGTGCTCCGGGCCGATCAATGCCGAAAAGCCTTGGCGAAAGTTTGTCGCGTTCTGGCCATGAAAGACAATTTTCAAAGGGGTGGGAGTCATTGAGGGTTCCAGATGGGGCGATTGGTGGGTCAGGCAGTCAACGCGCTAAGACCGCGAATATGCCAGAACCGCCGTGCCGCGGACTAAACAGTGAGGTCAATGCTGGCGCTTGGACGCTCGGCCCTCCCGCCATCTGGGAAAAGGCGGGGCACAACAAAGCCATGCTCGTGAGCGCGGGCCCGCAACGTTCCTCGCGCCATTGTTTGGACATCGCTCGCCCTTAGCCGGTTGCCATGCGCCGGGATCCGCCTGCCGCCAAGGCGCGGGGCACTGCTAGCAGCGCGGATTTTCAGTCATCGCAATCGGGCGTTGCGGTCCGGGGGCTCATGGCCCCCGTCTGCGATGGATGCTTGGGGACCCGTTCAGCGCAGCGCCAAGCTGAGTTGATCGGTCAGCACGGCCCAGTCGGCGTCATTGGCAAGTTGCTCCTGAAGAAAGCTGCTTTGCCCGGGCGTCCAGAAGGGCGCGTCCTCCAGACGCACGGAGCAACTCAGCGGGCGGTGCTGTTTCAGAAAAACAGCGATGGCGGCCTCGTCACAAGGCAGGCCAAGCTGCTTGAATAAATCGGTGAATCGTTGGTGGGGCATTTGCAGGTTCCAGATCAGGTCCGGTTGTCTCAACCTCAGTCACTCGGGTGCAAATCCAGGGCTTGTCGCGCTCATATTGGGCGCTGGTACCGCGACTCTGCCAAGCAGCGTGCGAAACGGATATTTACTCTTTCCGTGGGTTCGGACGGCTCTTCAAGTTTGGTTTTTCGCAGGGACCGGGATTTGCGGCGGCAGTATCGTGCCCTTCAGCCCGCCAAGGTCACAGACGAGCGGGTTCTCCATTTCCTTTTGATGCTGTATTCAATGGGCTAGCTTGCGGCAGCGAGGCGCCTTATGGCAGCCCGGACCGGATGATTCGGTCGTAGTCGATATCCTTCAAAAGCGCCAGCGACCCGCACGAGTTCGCCAGAACCCTTCACGTCCTCAAGCCCTTACGTAATCGCGGAATCGCGCAATCTCGCAGTCGCGCAATCGCGCGATCGCATCGTTGTACGCTCATGACAAAGCTTGGCGCCTCTTGGTGCTGCAGGGCCTTGCCGGGCGCTGTCAGGCGCTGTCGGCTGTTGCCGGCTTCGACGATCAGCCGCGCACATCCGGCAACGCGGTCAACCGGCCGTTGGCGTCCATCGCAGCGCGAGATTAAAGCGCCGCGCTTGCGCCCTGCGCTCCCAGCAAGACCTGAGGCTTGAACTTGGCCCGGTGAAGGCTGAAAAACGCCTTGACGTTGCGCACATTGGCATCGCTGGTGAACAGCCGCTGGGCCAGCGCCAGGTAGCCCGGCATGTCGGCCACATGCACCACCAGCACAAAGTCGGGTCCGGGCGAGACGCGGTAGCACTGCTGAACGGCTGCATCGGCAATCACCCGCGCCTCAAACGCCACGGCTTCTTCATTGCCTTGCCGGTCCAGCGTGATCTCCACCAGCGCCGTCAGGCCGCGGCCCAGCGTGGCGGCGAGTTTGTCGGTGCTGAGCAGCGCGATCTGCTGCTCGATCAACCCGGCGTCGCGCAGGCGTTTGACGCGCCGCAGGCAAGTCGGCGGCGAGACGTGGCAGCGCTCGGCCAGCGCCTGGTTGCTCAGCGACGCATCTTGCTGAAGTTCGTCGAGCAGGCGCATATCGATTGCATCGAGTGTGATTTGTTCCATAAATTAATACTTTATGAAATTTATATAAAAATAGATCAGTAATTGAAATTTTATTCCACTTTAAGGATCATATTGAACGTTTAAAAAAACATGCGACACGTACCATTGCCGCTTCCTCTGAATTCAGGAGTCCGCTTATGTGTGGCATCGTCGCAGCAGTTTCCAATCGCAACATTGTTCCCATCCTCGTGCAGGGCTTGCAGCGGCTCGAATACCGCGGCTACGACTCCTGCGGTGTGGCGGTTTACGCCGATGGCCTGAAGCGCGCGCGCAGCACTTCGCGCGTGGCCGAGTTGCAGGCGCAAGTCAGCGCCGAACACCTTGAAGGCGGCACCGGCATTGCGCACACGCGCTGGGCCACGCACGGCGCGCCAGCAGTGCACAACGCGCACCCGCATTTCAGCCACGGCAAAGGCGCAGACGCGGCATCCCGGCCCGGCCGGGTGGCACTGGTGCACAACGGCATCATTGAAAACCACGACGAGTTGCGCGCCGCCTTGCAGGCCAAAGGCTATCTATTCCAGAGCCAGACCGACACCGAAGTGATCGTGCACCTGCTCGACAGCCTGTACGACGGCGATTTGTTTGAAGCCCTGAAAGCCACTGTGGCGCAACTGCACGGCGCTTATGCGATCGCCGCCTTTTGCAAGGACGAGCCGCATCGCGTGGTCGGCGCGCGCGCCGGCTCGCCGCTGATTCTGGGCGTCGGCAAAGACCACAACGAAAACTTTCTGGCCAGCGACGCGATGGCGCTGGCCGGCGTGACCGACCAGATTTTGTACCTCGAAGAAGGCGACCTGGTCGACATGCAGCTTGGCAAATACTGGGTGCTGGACCGCCAGCACAAGGCTGTGACGCGCGAGGTCAAGACCGTGCAGGCGCACAGCGGCGCGGCCGAACTCGGGCCCTACCGCCACTACATGCAAAAAGAGATCTTCGAGCAGCCACGCGCCATTGCCGACACGCTCGAAGGCGTCAACGCCATCGTGCCGGAGCTGTTTGGCGACGCCGCCTACCGCTGCTTCAAAGACATCGACTCGGTGCTGATCCTGGCCTGCGGCACCAGCTACTACAGCGGCTGCACCGCCAAGTACTGGCTGGAAAGCATCGCCGGTATTCCAACGCAGGTCGAGGTGGCCAGCGAATACCGCTACCGCACCAGCGTACCCAACCCGCGCACGCTGGTGGTCACCATCACGCAAAGCGGTGAAACCGCCGACACCCTGGCCGCGCTGCGCCACGCGCAAAGCCTGGGCATGACGCAAACCCTGACGATCTGCAATGTCGCCACCTCAGCCATGGTGCGCGAATGCAGGCTGGCTTACATCACGCGGGCCGGGGTCGAGATTGGCGTGGCCTCGACCAAGGCCTTCACAGCGCAGCTCGCCGGCTTGTTTTTGCTGACCCTGGCGCTGGCGCAAAGCAAGGGCCGCCTGAGCGAGGAAGCGGAAGCGGCGCACCTGAAAGCCATGCGCCACCTGCCGGCTGCGCTTCAAGCGGTGCTGGCGCTGGAGCC
>CAJAOB010000037.1 GCA_903941205.1 uncultured Burkholderiales bacterium
AAATTTTGGCCCTGCGCATCGAAACCTTGGCCAATGTAGGGGCCTACCCTGCGCCCACGGGCGTGGCCATTCAGGTGATGATCGGCCCCTGGGTGCAAACCAGCGTGTACGACATCCAGACGGTCGATTTCAACTTCAAGGCCGTGCTGACCAACACCACGCCGACCAGCGCTTACCGCGGCGCAGGCCGGCCCGAAGCGATCTTCACCATCGAGCGCCTGATGGACGAAGCCGCCCGCCAGACCGGCATCGACCGCGTGGCGCTGCGCCGGCGCAACTTCATTGCGCCCGCGCAGATGCCCTACAAAAACCCGATGGCGCAAACCTATGACTGCGGCCACTTCGAAGCCATCATGGACCAGGCGCTGGTGCTGGCCGACTGGGACGGTTTTGCCGCGCGTCAGGCGCAATCCAGCCAGCGCGGCAAACTGCGCGGCCAGGGCATCGCCACTTTTCTCGAATGGACGGGCGGCAATGCACTCGAAGAAACCGTCACCGTGTCGGTGCTGGCCGACGGCGTGATCGAGGTGTTTTCGGCCGTCAACGGCATGGGCCAGGGCATCCTGACATCGCTCGCGCAGTTGGTGGTTGACGCCTTTGGCGTGCCCATCGACAAGGTGCGCGTGGTGCTGGGCGACACCGACCGCGGCGACGGCTTTGGCAGCGCCGGCTCGCGCTCCATCTTCACGGGCGGCTCGGCCATGCGTGAAGGCGCCGAGAAAACCATTGCGCTGGCCAAACGCCTGGCCGCCAAGGAGTTTGAAGCCGCCGAGCAGGATGTTCAGTATCTCGGCGGCCGGCTGCAAATCGCCGGGACCGACCTGGGCATAGACCTGTTTGAACTGGCCGCACGCCAGCCCGAGCAGCGCATATTCATCGAGTCCACCACCGCCGCCGTCGGCCCGAGCTGGCCCAACGGCTGCCACATCAGCGAAGTCGAGGTCGACCCGCTGACCGGTCAGGTGGCCGTGGTCGCCTACGCCTCCGTCAATGACGTCGGCCGCGTCATCAACCCGATGATCGTGCGCGGCCAGCTCGACGGCGGCGCGGTCCAGGGCATTGGTCAGGCGCTGTGCGAAGCCATGGTCTACGACCGCGAAACCGGCCAGCCCGTGACCGGCAGCCTGATGGACTACACCGCCCCGCGCGCGGACGACGCGCCAGACTTCAAAACCGAGATGGACCAGTCCGTGCCCTGCCTGAACAACCGCCTGGGCGTCAAAGGCGTGGGCGAGCTCGGCACCATAGGCGCAACCCCCACGGTGGTCAACGCCGTGGCCGACGCCCTGGCCCGCGCCGGCATGGCTGCCCAGGCACCGCTGCTGCAAATGCCGCTGTCGCCAGCGCGGGTGTGGGCGCTGATGCAGGGCTGAGTGGCTACGTTCAGGATCACGACGCGCGGATACCCGGCTCTTCAAACCCTGACCCCGCGTCATCCTCGCGTCTGCGGGGATCCATGACCCGGTGTACTCGCGAAGCATGCCGTCGACCTGATCGTCTGCGAGCCCCCACCCCAGCCCTCCCCCAGAGGGGGAGGGAGCGGGAAAGCGCACGCAGGCAGCGACTCCCTTGCCGTGGAGGTGAGAAAGACACGAGCGACGCGAGCTCTGGACGGCCTCTGGCTTTGCTCCTTCCCCCTTTGGGGGAAGGCTGGGATGGGGGCGCTGTTGCTGTTCGACGGCCGCTGGCCCCCACCCCAGCCCTCCCTCAGCGGGGGAGGGAGCGGGAAAGCGCACGCAGGCAGCGACCCCGGCCCTTGCCGTGGAGGTGGGAACGACACGAGCAAAGCGCGCTTTGGACGGCCTCTGGCTTTGCTCCTTCCCCCTCTGGGGGAAGGCTGGGATGGGGGCGCTGCGCTGGATG
>CAJAOB010000038.1 GCA_903941205.1 uncultured Burkholderiales bacterium
AAACAGTGACGCTTGATGTTCGTCCGCCAACCGAAACGATGGCTGACTTTGCGCAAGCCTGGAAGACCGGCAAGGGTTCAAGGACAGACCGGATTTCATTTGCAAGTCCGGAGCTTTTGTGGAAAGTCCTGACAGCCAGGCGCTGGGAGTTGCTAAAGGCTTTGTGCGGCGCCGGCCCGGTCACCGTGCGCGAAGCAGCGCGCCGCGTCGGCAGAGACGTCAAAGCCGTTCATACCGACCTGTCAGCGCTGCTTTGTGCGGGCGTCCTGAATCGCACGGCGTCAGGCCAGGTCGAGTTCCCCTACGAGGCTGTCAAGGTCGAGTTTTTGCTGCAAGCCGCCTGATGCGCGATGCCGCCGGGGCCCAGCGCTTGCCCCGCCGCAGCCCGAAACCAGCGCCCTGACCAGCGCCGCTAGCGCGGGGCCGCCAGCCCCGCCGAATAGCCCGCCACCTCGGCCAGGGCACCGCCGGCGCGAATCGACACCGCGCAGTACTTGAACTCCGGGATCTTGCCGAAGGGGTCGAGCGCGGCGTGGGTCATCAGGTTGGCGGCGGCCTCGTAGTAGGCAAAGGGCATGAACACCGCACCCGGCGGCATGCCGTCGTCTTGGCGCACGCGAATCACCACAGAGCCGCGCCGTGACTGCACAGTGATGACATCGCCGGGCGCAAGGCCCAGTCGGGCCATGTCAGCGCCGCACAGGCAAGCTGTGGCCAGGGGCTCGAGCGCGTCGAGCACCACGGCACGGCGCGTCATGCTGCCGGTGTGCCAGTGCTCAAGCTGCCGTCCGGTGATGAGGACGAAGGGATAGTCGGCGTCCGGGCGTTCGGCGGCCGGGATGATGTCGGCCGGCACCAGGTGCACCCGGCCGTCGGGTGTGTCGAAGTGCTTGATGAAGACCGTGGGCGCGCCCGGGTCGTCTTCGCTCAGGCAAGGGTAGGTCACGCTGGACTCGCGTTGCAGGCGCTCCCAGGTGATGCCCGAAATGGCGGCGTGCATGGCCTGACGCATTTCTTCATAGACGGCGGCCACGCCGGCGTGCTCGCCTTCATAGTGCCAATCGAGCCCCATGCCGCGGGCCATCTGCTGAATGATCCACAAGTCGGGCCGCGCCTGGCCTGGCGGCTCGAGCGCCTGCTGGCCGAGTTGCACCATGCGGTCGGTGTTGCTGACGGTGCCGGTCTTTTCGGGCCAGGCGGTGGCGGGCAGCACGACGTCGGCGAGCCAGGCGGTTTCGGTCATGAAGATGTCTTGCACCACCAGATGCTCCAGACTGGCCAGCGCATGCCGCGCATGGTTCAGGTCCGGGTCGCTCATGGCCGGGTTCTCGCCCATGATGTACATGCCGCGCACCTTGTGCGGGTCGGTCTCGGGCGCCAGCGCCTTGTGCATGATTTCAACGACCGTGTAGCCGGGAGCGCTGTCCAGCGGCGTGCCCCAGAAGTCTTCGAACCAGGCGTGCGCGGCCGGGTCGCTCACGCGCTGGTAGTTCGGGAACATCATCGGAATCAGGCCTGCGTCGCTGGCACCCTGGACATTGTTTTGGCCGCGCAGCGGATGCAGGCCCGAGCCCGGCTTGCCGATCTGGCCGGTCACGGTGCTCAGGGCGATCAGGCAGCGCACGTTGTCGGTGCCGTGTATGTGCTGGCTGACACCCATGCCCCACAAGATCATCGCGCCCCTGGCCTGGGCGAAAGCCCGGGCTACTTCACGCAGGGTTTGCGCGGGCACGCCGCAAATGGGCGCCATGGCTTCGGGGCTGTAGCCCTTGACGTTTTCCTTCAGCGCGGCGTAATTGCTGGCGCGTTCGCGGATGAAGTCCTCGTCGGCCAGGTCTTCGTCAATGACGGTGTGGATCAAGGCGTTGAGCAGGGCCACATCGGTGTCCGGCTTGAACTGCAGCGTGCGCCAGGCGTGCTTGCCCAGGTCGGTGATGCGCGGGTCGGCCAGCACGATGCGCGCGCCGCGCCGGGCCGCGTTTTTCATGAAGGTGGCCGCCACCGGATGGTTGCTGCTCGGGCTGGAGCCTATGACCAGAATCAGGTCGGCGTGCGCCACGTCATTGACCTGGTTGCTGACCGCCGCTGAACCCACGCCTTCGAGCAGCGCCGCCACGCTCGAGGCATGACACAGGCGCGTGCAGTGGTCGACGTTGTTGCTGCCAAAGCCGGTACGCACCAGCTTTTGGAACAGGTAGGCCTCTTCGTTGCTGCCCTTGGCCGAGCCAAAGCCGGCAAGGGATTTCTTGCCCTGCGTGTCGCGCAGGCTTTTGAGCTTGCCGGCCGCCAGGGCCAGGGCCTCGTCCCAGCTGGCTTCGCGAAACACGGCCGACCAGTCGGCCGAGTCGCGGTTGAGCAAGGCCAGGGCTTCGGGGCTCTTGGCAACGCCCGCCTTGCGGATCAGGGGCACGCTCAGGCGCTGCGGGCTGTGGGCGTAGTCAAAACCAAAGCGACCCTTGACGCACAGGCGCGAATGATTGGCCGGGCCGTCGCGCCCCTCGACGCTGACGATCCTGTTGTCCTTGACCTGGTAGGTGAGCAAACAACCCACGCCGCAAAACGGGCACACCGAATCCACGCGCTTGTCGACCTGCTGCGAACCGATCTGCGTCTTGGGCATGAGCGCACCCGTCGGGCAGGCTTGCACGCATTCACCACAAGCCACGCAAGTGCTGTCACCCATGGGGTCGCCCAGGTCGAACACGATGGCGCTTTGAGCGCCGCGCAAGGCGAAACCGATCACGTCGTTGGCCTGCTCCTCGCGGCAGGCACGCACGCAGCGATTGCACTGGATGCAGGCGTCCAGGTTGACCGCCATGGCCGGGTGCGAGAGGTCGGCCGGGGGCTGCTCGCGGCGCAGGGCCTTGAGCTCGGGCCGCACATGAACCTTCATGCGCGCGGCCCAATCGCTCAACTCTCCGTGCTGGCCGACTTCCCGGGCTGGGGCAGGCTCGGTGGACTCGGTCGGCTCGGTCGGCACGGTCTTGTGATCAAGCGGAGAGTCTTCAAGCGTCCACTTGTAGCCTGCGTCGGGCAGGTCCGACAGCAGCATCTCCAGCACCATCTTCTGGCTTTTGAGCGCGCGTTCGCTTTGCGTGTCAACCTGCATGCCGGCGCTGACCGTGCGGCAGCAGCTGGCCGCCAGCGTGCGCTCGCCCTTGACTTCGACCACGCAGGCGCGGCAATTGCCGTCTGGCCGCAAGCCGTCCTTGAAGCACAGGTGAGGAATCGCGATGCCGTGGCGCTGCGCCGCCTTGAGCAAGGTCTCGCCCTCGGGCGATTGCACGCTGCGGCCGTCGAGCGTGAACTCGATGACTTTGGGCCGGAGCTCGGCGGATGTGGCGCGGGCGTTCATGGCTGGCTCCCCCTTGACTCGTCAATCTCATGGGCAAAGTAGGTCTGGATGCTTCTGACCGGGTTGGGCGCCGCCTGGCCCAGGCCGCAAATCGATGCGTCCGCCATCACGATGTTCAGGTCTTCCAGGGTACTGTTGTCCCAGACCGCAGCTTGCATCAGCTGCACCGCCTTGGCCGTGCCGACGCGGCAAGGCGTGCACTGGCCGCAGCTTTCGTTGGCAAAAAACTTCATCATGTTCAGGGCCGCATCGCGCGCGCGGTCCTGCTGGCTCAACACAATCACGGCCGCCGAGCCGATAAAGCTGCCGTAGGGCTGCAAGGTGTCAAAGTCCAGCGGAACCTGGTTCAGGCTGGCCGGCAAAATGCCGCCCGAGGCGCCACCGGGCAGATAAGCGTAGAGCGCATGGCCGTCCGGCATGCCGCCGCAGTACTCGTCGATCAAGGCCTGCACGGTGATGCCCGCCGGGGCCAGCTTGACGCCGGGGTTCTTGACGCGCCCGCTGACGCTGAAACTGCGCAGGCCCTTGCGGCCATTCAGACCAAAGCCGCTGAACCAGTGCGCGCCTTTTTGCACGATGTCGCGCACCCAGTAGAGCGTCTCGAAGTTGTGCTCGAGCGTGGGCCGGCCGAACAGGCCGACCTCGGCAATGTAGGGCGGGCGCATGCGGGGCTCGCCGCGCTTGCCTTCGATGCTTTCGATCATGGCGGACTCTTCGCCGCAGATGTAGGCGCCGGCACCACGCCGCAGTTCAATGCGCGGCAGGACGCAAGGCGGATCGGCCTGCAAGCGCGCGATCTCGGCTTGCAGCAGGCGGCGACAGTCGTGGTATTCGTCCCGCAGGTAGACGTAGCAGGCCTCCACGCCGACCACCTGGGCCGCCACCAGCAGGCCTTCGAGAAAGCGGTGCGGGTCGCGCTCGAGGTAGCTGCGGTCCTTGAAGGTGCCGGGCTCGCCTTCGTCGATGTTGACGGCCATGAGCCGGGGCGCGGGCTGGTCGCGCACGATGCGCCACTTGCGTCCCGCCGGAAAGCCCGCGCCGCCCAGCCCGCGCAGGCCGGAGTCTTCCATCGCCCGGATCACCGCTTCGGCCTGCAGCTCGCCGGCCGCCAGACGCGCGGCCAGCTGGTAACCGCCCGCGGCGCGGTAACTGTCGTAGCCCACATAAGCCGGCATCAGGGCCAGGTGCTGCGCCCCGTGCAGCGCCACATGCTGCGCGGCGGGCGAAACGCTCTTTCCGGCGAGGCTTGCGGGATCGAACGCGGCGTCAGCCGGCGTAGAAGTGATTGCCAGCGCGGCATCGCCCGAGGCCGCGTGCGCGACCGCCTGGCTGACTTTTTCAAGGGTGGCGAAAGGCACTGCGCCTTGGTGCACCACGGCCACCGGCGCCTGCTCGCAGCGGCCCACGCAAGGCGCTGCGATCACGCGGACATCGGCGCTGCCCAGCAAGGCCGGCAGGCGCTGCAGCAAATCCTGCGCGCCGGCCAGCTCGCAACTGAGCCCGTCGCACACGCGCACCGTCAGGCCCGGGGCCTTGTCGTCGCCGCGAATGACTTCGAAGTGATGGTAGAAACTGGCGACCTCGTAGACCTCGGCCATCGGTATTTTCATCTCGTGGGCCAATGCCACCAGGTGCCGCTCGTGCAGGCCGCGCCAGGCGTCATTGAGCAAATGCAAATGCTCGATCAAGAGGTCCCGCTGGTGCGGCGCCTCGCCCACCAGGGCACGCAACTCGGTCAGCGACTGCGCGTCGGGCTGACGCCCCTTGAGCTTGCTTTTTTGACGAATGCGCTGGCGCATGTCGTCAAGCGAGATCGTGGCGACCGGTGCGGTTCCGGATAAATTCGCGCTGGTTTTCATGGTCTGCTCACTTTGGTCTTGAATCGCCCGAAGGCTCAGGCAAAAAATTTGGCCACACTTTGCAAGGTGCGGTAAACGCCCCAGGCCAGCGGAAGGCCCACAGCGGCCCAGGCCAGCGCCAGCACGGCGGGGCTCACCGAATCGTGGGCCGGCCTTGCCGAGGCGGCTTCGGACACTGCCGATTTTTCATGGGCCAGTCGTTTTTCAGCGGCCAGCTCGGCGTCGGTCATGAACCACTTGTCGGCCAGCGGCCGGACCATCAGGTTGCAGACCAGGCCGATCACCAGCATGCCGGCCAGGATGTACATGGTCTGGTTGTAAACCTGATCGCGCGGCAGGCCCAGGGCCAGCTGGTATTCGCGCATGTAGTTCACCACCACCGGCCCGAGCACTCCGGCGGTGGCCCAGGCGGTGAGCAGGCGGCCGTGAATCGCGCCGACCATCTGCGTGCCAAACAGGTCGGCCAGGTAAGCGGGCACGGTGGCAAAGCCGCCGCCGTACATGCTGACAATGAGGCAAAACGCGGCAACGAACAGCACGATGTGGCCGGCCGCGGCGCTGGCCGGCGCGCTGACATACAAAAGCCCGCCAAGCACGAAGAACAGCGCGTAAGTGGACTTGCGGCCGATCTTGTCGGACAGGCTGGCCCAGACAAAACGACCGCCAATGTTGAACAGGCTCAGCAAGGCCGTGAAGCCGGCCGCCACACTGGCCATGGCGGCCAGCTCAGCGCCGTCGAGCTCGCCAAATTTTTTCGTGACACCGATCAACGCGCCGCCAAACACTTCTTGCAGCATGGGCGAAGCCATGCCGATCACGCCAATGCCGGCGCTGACGTTCATGCACAGCACCATCCACAGCAACCAGAACTGCGCAATACCCCAGACCTTGCGTGCATGCACATGGCGCTGCGTGATCATGGCGTTGGCGGCAGGCGCAGGCGGCGTCCAGCCGGCGGGTTTCCAGCCAGCCTCGGGCACGCGGTAACCCAGGGCGCCGGCCAGCATGAACACCAGGTAAACCAGCGCCAGCACCACCAGGGTTTGCGTCACGCCCACGTCGCTCGGGCCGGCGAAGTGGTTCATCAGCTCGGCTGCCAGCGGCGAGCCGATCATGGCGCCGCCGCCAAAGCCCATGATGGCCATGCCCGTGGCCATGCCGCGGCGGTCAGGAAACCATTTGATGAGCGTGGACACCGGCGAGATGTAGCCCAGGCCCAGGCCAATGCCGCCTATCACGCCCGAGCCCAGCAGCATCAGCCAGAACTGGTGCAGATGCACGCCCAGCGCCGAGATCAACAAGCCGCCGCACCAGCACAGCGCGGCCACCACGCCGGCCTTGCGCGGTCCGGCGCGCTCCAGCCAACTGCCCCACAGCGCTGCGCTGGAGCCGAGCAAGACAAAAAACAAGGTGTACATCCAGCCCAGCGTGGAGATCGGCCAGTCGCAGCGGGTGCTCGACAGCTGCGCCCAGAAGCCGACCTCGGGGCCGCAGGTGATGGCCTTGTCAATGCCCAGCGCTTTGGACAGCGGCAACCAGAACACCGAAAAGCCATAAGCCATGCCAATGCACAAATGAATGGCCAGGGCCGCGGGCGGAACCAGCCAGCGGTTGAAGCCGGGGCCGGCAATGGTCCGCTCTTTGTCGAGCAGGCTGGCCAGTGAACTTGACATGGTGGTGCTGGTGGATAGGGATGAGCGTGCAGCGGACAGGCCCGGTGCAACCGCGTGCCTGCGAGTATGGCCTTGGCCTGCGGCCCGGGTCCAATTTGATACGCGCATGGGCTGATTCAAAAACAAAATGAGCCGGCGGACTACAGGCACGCGCGTCAAAGCCGCGGGAAAGACGCGGTGAAAGCAGGGTTGCCAGCGCGGGTGACCGAATGGGGACGGCGCGGAGGCGGAGGCGGAGGCGGAGGCGGAGGCGGAGGCGGAGGCGGAGGCGGCGGAGCGGGCTTGGGTGACGGATGGCGACAGCCAGCGCAGGAACCCGCCCCCGGGACTTGATCCCTTGAGTCGGTCAGGCAGCCAGGGCCTGCGCCTGGCGGATCAGATCCGCCGCTTTCTCGGCAATCATGATGGTCGGCGCGTTGGTGTTGCCGCTGACCTGGCTGGGCATGATGGACGCGTCAACCACCCGCAGGCCTTGCAGGCCGTGAACCCGCAATTGATCATCGACCACGGCCATGGGGTCCGAGGCCGGCCCCATCTTGCAGCTGCCGACCGGGTGGTATTCGGTGTCGCTGTGGCGCCGCAAGAATTGCTCAATGCGCGCCGGGTCCTGGTGCGGCAACGGGTAGAGCATCGGCCCGCGAAACGGCGCCAGCGCTGGCGAGGCCATGATCTCGTAGCCGCGCTGCGTGCCCTTGGTGAGCACGGCCAGGTCGTCCGGGTCACTCAAAAAGGCCGGATCAATCAGGGGCGCAACCAGGGGATTGGCGCTTTGCAGCCGCACGCTGCCGCGGCTCTTGGGCCGCATCAGCGTGACATGCAGCGTGTAGCCATGGCCCAAATGCGGCTTGCGGCTGTGGTCGTCGATCATGCCGGTGCACAAAGCCAGTTGAATGTCGGGATGCTCGGGCCGGCCATCGGTAGAAATGAAAGCCTGGGTCTCGGAAATATTGCTGGTGATCCAGCCGGTGCGGTGGCGGCGCCATTCAAAGACCGACTTGAGCATGGCCCAGGCCCCGGCCAGCGAAAAGCCCAGGGCTGCATCGGCGCGCGCGCTGCGGTAGATCAGCACGGTGGTGATGTGGTCCTGCAAATTCTGCCCCACCCCCGGCAGATCATGCTGCACGGCGATGCCCTGCGCCTTCAAATGATCGGCCGGCCCGATGCCCGACAGCATCAGCAGCTGCGGCGAGCCAAAAGCGCCGCCCGCAACAAGCACCTCGCGCCGGGCGCGCACTTCCAGGCTGCGGCCGCCCTGCAGATAGGCCACGCCCACGGCCCGCTGGCCTTCAAGCAACACCCGGCTGGCATGGGCGCGCGAGATGACGGTGAGGTTGGGCCGGCCGGTGTGTGGCGCGATATAGGCCTTGGCAGCGCTGCAGCGCTCGCCGTTTTTCTGGGTCACTTGGGCGCGTCCCACGCCAAATTGAGTGGCGCCGTTGTAGTCAGGCGTTTGCGCAATGCCCTGCGACTCGCAGGCCTGCACGAAGGCCTCGTTGAGCACGCTCGGGCTGCGCAGATAAGCCACGTTGAGCGGGCCGCCGACGCCGCGGTAAGCGTCAGAGCCAAAGCATTCATTGTGTTCGGCGCGCTTGAACAGCGGCAGCACATCGGCATAAGCCCAGCCCCGGTTGCCCTGCGCGGCCCAGCCGTCGTAGTCGCGCGCATTGCCGCGCGTGTAAACCATGGCATTGACGGCCGAACTGCCGCCCATGACCTTGCCGCGCGGCTGAAAACCCCTGCGCCTGCCCTCAAAACCGTCTTGCGGCACGGTTTCATAGCCCCAGCTGTGAAGCCCCAGGTTGGCCGTGGCCACAAAGCCCAGGGGTGCGCGGATGAAGACCGAATCGTCAGGCCCGCCGGCTTCGAGCAGGCAGACCGAGACGGCCGGGTCTTCACTGAGCCGGCTGGCCAGCGCGCAACCGGCCGAGCCGCCGCCCACCACCACATAGTCGAATTGCGTCGTCACGGAGTCAGTGCTCATGAGCAGCCTTGTGAGTAAAACGGGTTGGCCGGGCCAGCGACCGGAGCGTGCAGCTCAGGTCACGGGTGCCGGGTTGAACAACACCAGCGCATTGTGCAGCTTCCAGTGCTCGGCCCAGGTCTTTTTGCGCCCGCTGGCGACTTCGAGCATCAGCTCAAAGAGTTCCCAGCCGACGGCCTCGATGGTCTTTTCGCCGGTGGCGATGGTGCCGGCGTTGACGTCCATGAGGTCGTGCCAGCGCCGCGCCAGATCGCTGCGCGTGGCGACCTTGATGACCGGCACCGCGGCCAGGCCGTAGGGCGTGCCGCGGCCGGTGGTGAACACATGCAGGTTCATGCCGGCGGCCAGTTGCAAGGTGCCGCAAATGAAGTCGCTGGCCGGCGTGGCCGCGTAGGTCAGGCCGCTGGCCTTGAGTTTTTCGCCGGGCGCGAGCACGCCGGTGATGGGCGCCGAGCCGGACTTGACGATGGAGCCCATGGCTTTTTCGACGATGTTCGACAAGCCGCCCTTCTTGTTGCCAGGCGTGGTGTTGGCGCTGCGGTCGGCGCCGCCGCGTTGCAGGTAGGCGTCATACCAGGCCATTTCGCGAACCATGGCCTCGGCCACTTCGGGGCTGCTGGCGCGCGCGGTGAGCTGGTCAATGCCATCGCGCACCTCGGTGGTTTCAGAAAACATCACGCTGGCACCAGCGCGCACCAGCAGGTCGGTGCAGAAGCCGACCGCCGGATTGGCCGTGACGCCCGAGAAAGCGTCACTGCCGCCGCATTGCACGCCGACCACCAGCTCGGAAGCGGGCACGGTCTCGCGCCGGCGCGCGTTCAGGCGCTCCAGATGCGCCCGGGCCTGCTGCACGATGGCTTCGACCATGGACATGAAGCCCACATGCGCATCGTCTTGCAGGCAGACCACGTCGAGCACTGCATCAGCGCCCGGCCCTGCGCCGGCCTGGCGCTGGTCGATCAAGGGAATGCTGCCCGGCGGCAGGAGGCGCTCGGGCTGCAGCTTCTCGCAGCCCAGGCTGACCACCATGACTTCTCCGCCGAAGTTCGGATTCAGGCTGATGTTGCGCAGCGTGCGGATCGGCACGATCGCATCGGGCGCATCAATCGCCACGCCGCAGCCGTAGCCATGCTCCAGCGACACCACGTCATCCACGTTGGGAAAGCGCGGCAACAGTTCGGCCTTGATGCGGCGCACAGCAAAGTCGGTCACGCCGGCCACGCACTGCACGGTTTGCGTGATGGCCAGGATGTTGCGCGTGCCCACCGAGCCGTCGGCGTTTCGATAGCCCTCGAAGGTGTAACCCTCCAGCGGCAACAGGGGCGCGGGCTGAAGGGTCGCCATCGGCAGGTTGACCAGCTCGCGCGCCGAAGGCATGTCAAGGAGCTTTTCATGCACCCAGCTGCCCGCGGCAATGGCCTTGAGGGTGTAACCAATCGGGATGCCGTAGCGCAGCACGGGCGCCGCGGCGCTCAGGTCTTGCAGCGCCACCTTGTGGCCTTGCGGGACGCGCTCGACCAGCACCAGCCCGCCGGGCAAGACGCTGCCTGCGGGCAAGCCGCCGTCGTTGGCAACGATGGCGACGTTGTCGCGCTCGTGCATGCGGATGATGATGGGTGCGGCCGTGGTGGTGGATGTCATCTGGATTTTCCGGCTTCGCGGCACCTTGCCGCTGGCTCTAAATTATCAGGCAACGCAGCGTGTGGCCGGCCCACCCGGTGTTCGGCGCGGGCGGCGGTTCAGCGCGCTGGCAAGGCGCTGGAGGGCTACAGCGCCCCGCTGTGGCGCGCGGCATGGGCCAGCCAGGCCGGGTCTTGTGCGAGTTGCAAGGCTGCTTGCAGGGCGCGCGAGGCCCGGACCTCGGCGAGGTACATGAAACCCACCGGCGTGCGCCGCTCGGGGGCCACCAGCGGCAGGGCCTCCAGCTCGTCCGGGCTGGGGGCGGCGGCCACCAGGGCCCCGGGCAACACGCTGCACACGTCGCCGGCCAGCACGCTGATCGCCAGCGTCAGGATGGAATTGGTTTGAATGACGGGCTTGACACTGGCGCCCGCTTCGGCAAAGGCCGCATCGACCACACTGCGGTTGTGCATGTCGGGTGTCAGCAAACACAGCGGCTGTTGCGCGGCCTCAGCCCAGCCCAGCGGCGGACCCCTGCGCAAGCCGGCCGCTCCGGTCATACCGGCCATACCGGTCGCCGGCACGGCTACGCGGCGCACCAAAAAATAATGCTCTTCGTATTGGGGCAACACGGCAAAACGCCGGCCCGCGCCGGTTTTGCCCGTCAGGCGCTCGGTGAAACCCAGGGCCAGATCCAGCGACAGGCCCTCCAGCCCCTCTTCAATCGCCTGGGAATTCAGCGACCGGACCACCGGCGAAATACCCGGGTGCGCGGCCTGCAACATGGCGACAAAACGCGCCGCAATCGGCACTGCCGTGGGCACCACGCCGATGTGCAGCGCGCCTTGCGGATGCGCTGCCGTGCTGGCGAGATCTTGTTGCAGCAGCCCCTGTTCGTGCAGCATGCGCTGGGCCGCCGCCAGCACGCGCTCGCCCTCCGGCGTGAGGCCGGCAAAGCTTCGGCCGCGCTTGACAATCGGCGCGCCCAGTTCCTGCTCCAGCGCCCGCAAGGCGTTCGACAGGGCCGGCTGGGTGATGTGGCAAGCCGCCGCCGCGCGCGCGAAATGCCGGTGCTCGTTGAGCGCCAGCAAATAGCGCAGGGATGCCAGGTTCATGGCCGGCGTCCGGCTTGCAGGCCTTGGTGACCTTGCTGACCTTGCGGACGCGCCAGACGAGGCCCTGAAAGGCTGCCGACTGAAACCATGAGGCATGCGCGCACTGTGCTTGTCCCCCGGTTCCGGTTTCGCTCAGGTATTTTTTGAAATCGTGATGCTCGGGAACTTGGACGAAAAATCCTTGTTCTTGGCCGCAATCGACACCGCCACCTTGCGCGCCACAGCCTTGTAGATGCCGGCGACCTCGCCGTCCGGGTCGGCCACCACGGTGGGCCGGCCGTTGTCGGCCTGCAGGCGGATGTTGATGTCCAGCGGCAAGGCACCCAGGTAATCCATGTTGTAGTCGCCAGCCATTTTCTTGCCGCCGCCCTCGCCAAAAATATGCTCGGCGTGGCCGCACTTGGAGCAGATGTGCACCGCCATGTTCTCGACGATACCCAGGATGGGCACGCCCACCTTCTCGAACATCTTGATGCCCTTCTTGGCATCCAGCAGGGCGATGTCTTGCGGCGTGGTGACGATCACGGCGCCCGTCATCGGCACGCGCTGGGACAGCGTGAGCTGGATGTCGCCGGTGCCGGGCGGCATGTCGACGATCAGGTAGTCCAGGTCTTTCCAGTTGGTCTGGCGCAGCAGCTGCTCCAGCGCCTGGGTGGCCATGGGGCCGCGCCAGATCATGGCTTCATCCTGCGCCACCAGAAAACCGATCGACATGACCTGCAGGCCGTAGTTTTCCATCGGCTCCATGTTCTTGCCGTCCACGCTTTCGGGCCGGCCCTCGATGCCCATCATCATGGGATGGCTGGGGCCGTAAATGTCGGCGTCGAGCAGACCGACACTGGCGCCCTCGGCCGCCAGGGCCAGCGCCAGGTTGACGGCGGTGGTGCTTTTGCCCACACCGCCCTTGCCTGAAGCCACGGCGATGATGTTCTTGACCTTGGGCAGCAGCTGCACGCCGCGCTGCACGCTGTGGCTGGCGATCTTGACCGTGACATTGACCGACACGTTGGCCACGCCCGGCACCGCCTTGACGGCGGCAATCAGCGTTTTGCGCAAACCGGCCAGCTGGCTCTTGGCGGGGTAGCCCAGTTCCACGTCAAAAGACACATCGTCGCCGCTGATGCTCAGGTTTTTCACGGCCTTGGTGCTGACGAAGTCCTTGCCGGTGTTGGGGTCGATGACTGTCTGCAATGCAGTCAAGATGGTTTGTTGTTCTGCCGCCATGGAATTTCTCTTTGCTGTGGTGAAGGTGGGGGCGCAGCGGCGGCCAGGGCCGGCCCGCGGGCGCAAAAGTCTCGGGCGCAGTCTAACGCCGGCCTCCCGGCCGCACAGGCTCAAGGGCTTAAGCGGGGTCC
>CAJAOB010000039.1 GCA_903941205.1 uncultured Burkholderiales bacterium
CGATCTTCCTCCTGCAGCCTTTGCGGATCCAGGTTTTCTTCAGTTCCTCAAAACCGATCTTTAAGATAGCCTGCGTGTATGGCCTTGACTACCGACCTTAAGTACTTGCTCTCTGGATGCTTGCGCCCCCAGGTGGTGGGTCTGAGTCTGGTCATAGTCTCCTCGGCTTTGATGGCCGCGCCCCATCCCGCCAGCCTCCTCCCGTCGAGCGAGCGCGTGAGCTCCACCGCACCTGCAGCACCGACCGGGACCAACCCTGCCCCTGCCAAGCCGCAACAAACTGCACAGTTGAAAGCAGGCTGGTCTTTGCTGACGGCTCAGCAGCAGCGCGCGCTTCAGCCCTTGGCTCAAAGTTGGGGCTCGCTGAGTGAAGGGCAGCGGCGCAAATGGATTGAAATCTCGCGCAACTATCCCTCTTTGAGTGCCGCAGACAAAGCCAAGATGCACAGCCGGATGTCCGAATGGGTTGCTTTGAGTCCCCGGGAGCGTGCGCAGGCCAGGCTGAACTTTGCTGCGACCAACGAGTTGTACAAAGAGCTGAGTCCACAAGAAAAGCAGGCCAAGTGGGAAACCTATCAGTCGCTCAGCGGTGAGGAAAAGCGAAAGCTCGCCGAATCTGGAGGCCGCCCTCCTGCAGGAGCTGCCCTGCCATCTCGTCCGGTCGCGCAGAAAAAGCTGGCGACGCTGCCCCCGACCGACACGCCCCCCAAAGCACCTAGAATCTCTTCACCACCTGTAGCGGTTGGGCAGCAGCCGGTGCCGGCCGAATAAGCGGGCTCCAGAGCTTCGCCTTGCGCAAGGCGCGCTGCCCGCGCAGTTAACCAACTATGACTGTTCACACCAAAGCCCCCTCGCTGCGTAGACGAATGGCCTGCTGGCTTTACGAGGGGATCCTTATGTTCGGGGTCGTTTTCATCGCCGACTATTTGTTTAGCACATTGACCCAGACGCGTCACGCCTTGGACAATCGCCATTCGCAGCAAGGGTTCCTGTTTCTGATTTTTGGCATTTACTTCGTATGGTTCTGGTCGCATGGCCAGACGCTCGCCATGAAGACATGGGATATTCGGGTGACTGACCTGAAAGGTAGACGGCTCACCCAACAGCGTGCGCTGCTGCGTTATGTGTTGAGTTGGTTGTGGTTTCTGCCACCGCTCGCAGCCAGTTGGATTTTTTCGGTCGAGGTACGCCAGTCCCTGGTGCTCGCAGGCGGCTGGATCTTCATCTGGGCCCTCCTTTCGCGTTTTCATCCCCAGCGCCAGTTTCTGCATGACGCTATGGCAGGCACCCGGCTGACAAGCTACAAACAGCCGGGTGTCAAATCCGGCCAATCTGCCTCAGCCGGATGACTCCCAACCCCGTCAACCCTCAAAAGCAACGCAGAGGCCTTTCCCGCATCTGGCACGCTGGCACTTATTCGGCCTCAGGCCTGCGCGCTGGCTGGCATGAGACCGCTTTTCGCCAGGAAGCGCTGGGGTCCATCATCTTGTTGCCAGCTGCGTTCTGGCTGGGTCAGGGCTGGGTTGAAATTTCACTGCTGGTTGCGGCCGTCATCCTGGTTTTGATCGTTGAACTGCTCAACACGGGTCTTGAGAGCGCCATCGACCGGATCGGTCCGGAATGGCATGATCTTTCCAAGCGCGCCAAAGACATGGGCAGCGCCGCCGTGTTGCTCAGTCTTTTGCTTTGCGCAGGCATTTGGGCCGGTGCCGCCTTTCACCGCTTCGTCGCATGAGTCCGGCTTTTTCCCTATGTGTTTATTGCGGCTCCCGGCCAGGCTTGGAGCCCGCCTATGCGCAGGCCGCCCGTCTAGTGGGCCGCTGGATCGCGGCAAACAGAGGTCAGCTGGTTTATGGCGGCGGGCATAACGGCCTGATGGGCATGATGGCTGACGCGTGTCTCGAGGCCGGTGGCCGAGTGGTCGGTGTGATTCCGAAGGCGCTGGTCGAAAAGGAATGGGCTCACACTGGGTGCAGCGAGTTGCATGTGGTCGAAAACATGCACGAACGCAAGCAACTCATGGCCGAGCGGGCAGATGCGTTTTTGGCGCTACCCGGTGGTATCGGCACTTTTGAAGAGTTTTTTGAAGTCTGGACCTGGCGACAACTGGGTTATCACGACAAGCCGGTCGGCTTGCTCAATATCAACGGCTACTACGATAGTTTGCTTGCTTTTCTGGCGTCAGCGGTCAAGCAGGGCTTTATGAGCCGTTGGCAAATGGAGTTGGTTCAAAGTGAAAGCGACCTTGAACGCTTGTTGAAATCGCTGATAAGTCAGGCAGGCATGGCATCCGAAAAAAAACAGCTGGATCGGTTCTGAAAAAGCCTCGAAAAGGCGCTCAAGTGCACGAAAGTCTGCCCGGGTGTTCGCTCTACTAAACGTAACGGACCAGCCACAATGAAATTCCCGGAAACAGTAGCAGCAGGACAGTGCGCAATGCGTCGCTGAGGAGGAACGGCATCACGCCTTTGTAGCTTTCGCTGATCGGAACGTCTTTCGCCAGTCCGTTGACCACGTACACGTTCAAGCCGACTGGTGGTGCCAGAAGGCCGAAGCCGACGGTCATGAGCACCATGATGCCAAACCAGATGGCCACCGATTCGCGCGGCATGCCGAAGTCGAGCCCGATCACCATGGGGAAAAAGATCGGGATGGTCAGCAGCAGCATCGACAGCTCGTCCATCACGGCGCCGAGCACCACGTAAAACAGCAAGATGGCGGTGACCACCAGGATGGGCGACAAGCCCCAGCTGCCGACCACGCCGGCCAGCTGATTGGGCACTTGCGTCAGGGCCAGCGCGGAGTTCATCAGGTCGGCGCCTATGAAGATCAGAAAGATCATGGCCGAACTGCTGGCGGTGGCGTAAAAGCAAAGTTTGAATTTGGCCCAGGTGATCTCGCGCTTGAGCAGTGCGGCCAGGAAAGTCGCCGCAGCGCCCACGGCCGCGCCTTCGGTGGGGGTGAAAAGGCCGCCGTAAATGCCGCCAAAAACCACCATGAAGATCGTGGCGATAGGCACGATGCCGGCGAGTGAGGACAGCGTCAAGGCGGGGCGGTCTTCGTCAACTTCAGGCGCTTGCCCCGGGACCAGTCGCACATAAATACCGATGGCCACCATGTAGCCAAGCATGGCGATGATGCCTGGCACCATGGCCGCTGCAAACAGCTTGGCGATGTTTTGCTCGGTCAAGATGGCGTAAATGACGAGTGGCACCGAGGGGGGAATCAAAATGCCCAGGGTTCCGCCTGCGGCCAGCGTGCCGGTGGACAGCCGGCCTGAATAGCCGTGGCGCTTCATCTCTGGAAGGGCTACCCCCGTGATGGTGGCTGCCGTGGCGACTGACGAGCCGCAGATGGCGCCAAAGGCTGCGCAGGCCAGCACGGCCGCCATGGCCAAGCCGCCTTTGAAGCGCCCCATGAGACCGGCTGCAAACTGGAACAGCGCCTTGCTGATGCCGCCTTGCGTGGCGAAGTGCCCCATCAGGATAAACAGCGGAATGACGGAAAGGTCGTAGCTGGCAAAGCGGGCGAAGGCCTGGGTATTCAAGAAGTTTGAAAACGGCTCCCAGCCGGTCTGCATGAGGTAGCCCGAGGCGCCAGCCGCAAACATGGCCACCGCAATGGGCACCCGCAGGGCCATGAAAACCAGCATGATGCCGAAGATCAGCAGGGCCAGGCTGAGCGGGCTCATGCATGCACCTCGCCGGCTGCTGCCGCATCGGCGCTGTTGCTGCTGTTCAGGCCAAAGAGCGCTTGACCAAGGCCGATCAGGGTGGTCAATACGAAGGGCGGCACCATGGCGGCGTAAACCGTCCACTCCGGAAACCCGAGAATTTGTGTCTCCGAGTGGGTGTTGAACGAGTTCAGACCACCGAGTACCGTGCGCCAGGCCAGCAGCGCGAAGATCAGTGCCAGCAACAGGGCGCCAAAGCGGTCGAGTTGAGCTTGCCTGGAGGCGCTCATATGGGCGGTAAAGAAATCGACAATGATGTTGCCTTGCACGGATTGGCAGTACGGCATGAACAGGGCGATGGCGGCGCCTGTCGCCAGGCCAGTGAGTTCAAAGTCACCCACCAGCGAGCTGCCCAGCAGGTTGCGCCCGATCAGGCTGGCGCAGGTCATGAGCGTGATGACGGTCAGCAGCAATCCCGCCAAGATGGCGGCCAGCTTGGCCAAAGTGTGCAGGATGTTCAAGGCAGACGCTCCCGATTTGTCAGGCTGATGATTCGAGGAAAAGCAAAAGCGCGCTGGTAAAGGCCCGCGCGCTTTTTGCAAAATTATCAGGTCTCGGCAGAGTGTCCGGCCTGCGGCTAACCCGCATCGGCGTTCATCTCCGGCCGAGCCTGCGAGGATCAAGCCCGTTCCAGGCCGATTCGTTTTATTTAGTTCACTGTGACGCTGAGCGTGCCAATGCCGGCCACGCCACCGGTCAGCGTGTCGCCCGAGACCACGGCGGCCACGCCTTCGGGCGTGCCGCTGAAGATCAGGTCGCCGGGCTGAAGTTCCCAGGCTGCCGACAGGTGCTCGATGCTTTCAGCAATGTTCCAGATCAGTTTGGCTGTGTTGCTGCGTTGGCGGTCCTGGCCGCCGACTTGCAGAAAAATTTCGGCGTTTTCAATGTCGCCCGCGTCGGCGGCGCGGGTGATGGCGCCGATGGGCGCGGAATGGTCAAAGCCCTTGCCTATGCACCAGGGGCGGCCGGTTTTCTTGGCTTCGTTTTGCAGGTCGCGGCGCGTCATGTCCAGACCGACGGCGTAACCGTAAACGTGCTTGAGCGCGTCAGCGGCCTTGATGTTTTTTCCGCCCGTGCCAATCGCCACCACCAGTTCGATTTCGTGATGGAAATTTTGGGTCATGCTCGGGTACGGCATGCTGCCGGTCTTGCCGCTGTCAATCACCACCAGAGCGTTGGCTGGCTTGAGAAAGAAAAATGGCGGCTCGCGGCCGGTGAAGCCCATTTCCTTGGCGTGCTCTTCGTAGTTGCGGCCGACGCAGTAAATGCGGTTAACCGGAAAACGCTCGGCCAGGCCCACGACAGGTACTGACACCGTGGCGGGGGGTGTGAAAACAAAACTCATGTCCATCTTTCCTCTTTGTGTATGCCCAGCGCGACATGCACCGGACGGTCTGAAAAACTGAAAAGCACGCAGCCGGCGTCCGACGAGAGCCGCGTCGTGTGCCAGGACGGGATCACGAAATGATCACGCGGTCCGAAGTCGAATTCGCTCAGGCCGCCCGGGCCTTCGATCAAGACTTTACCCCTGCCTTCGACGACGCTGAAAACCGCGCCGTCGGTCTGCCGGTAAGGCTGGCCCTGAAAACCCGGGGGCAGTCGCTGCATGAAGGTGGCCATGGTCGGCATCGGGTAGCCGCCGGTGGCCGGGTTGACGTAGCGCAGCTTGACGCCGTCCCAGGCATCCACTGGCGCTTGCTGCTCCAGCTTGTAAAGGGCTTCCCGCGTGCGTTCGTAGGGGTAGCTGAAGATGGGCGAGGTCTGGCCGAAGGGCGCTTCGTGGCGCACTGGCAGCATATTGGCGCCAAAGCGCTGGTAGCTGGTGCCTTCGGCTTGCGTCACGCGCTGGGACGCCGCATCGCCGTTTTGTGCGAAACCGGCGTCAAAGAACCGCAGCATCGGAATGTCCAGCCCGTCGAGCCAGACCACGGGTTCGCCATCCTGGGGGTTGCCGTCGTGGCCGTGGTCGTGCCAGGTCCAGCTTGGCGTGATGATGAAGTCGCCGGGGTTCATGCGGGCGCGCTCGCCGTTGACGGCCGTGAAGGCGCCGCGCCCTTCAACCACGAAACGCAGCGCGCTCTGGGTGTGGCGGTGGCTGGGCGCGATCTCGCCGGGCAAGATCAATTGCAGACCGGCGTACAAGGATTGCGTGATCGCCGATTGGCCACGCAGCGCCGGGTTCTCCAGAATGAGCACGCGGCGCACGGCCTCTTCGGCGGTGATCAGCTCTCCCGATTGCAGCAGGAACGGACGCACATCGTCGTAGCGCCACAGCGCCGGCCGGCAGGGTGTGTTCGGTTGGGGCGGCACCAGCGCGTGCAGCACTTCCCACAGCGGCGTCATGCCGTGCTGGCTGAGCGCGCGGTAAAAGTCTTGCCGGGCTTGCTGCGTCAATTCGTCCGGCTTGCGGGATGTGTTCATGCTTGCGCTTCTTCCTTGGCCATGCGTTTGGCTCAGTCGATCGTGATCATGCGAGCCTCAATGATGCCGCCCAGAATCCGGGTTCCTTCGCGGCTGCGCAGCACCAGGCCTTCGGGCGAGGTTCCGACGGCTTGCCAGCCCTGATTGAACAAACGCTGGCGCGTCTCGGCTTCGCGCAGGATGCGCGGCACCTCCTGGCTCAAGCGCGTCTTTGCAGCTGCCGTGAGATTGGCCGGTCCGACCAGCGCCGTCCAGACCTCCAGATTGAAGTCCCGAACCCCGGCATCGGCCAGCGTGGGCAACTCGGGCACCAGCGCGCTGCGCCCGCCGGTCACGCCAATCGCCTTGAGCTTGCCGGCGCGCACTTGCGGCATGGCGATGCCCGGTGGCACCAGCGCCATCTGAATCTGGCCACCCAGCATGCCCGTCGCGACTTGCGGATTGCCGCCGTAAGGAATGTGCACCGGCGTCAAACCTGAAACCTTGGTTTTGAGCAGCTCGACGCCCAGATGCGCCACCGAGCCGTTGCCCACCGATCCGTAATTCCAGCTGGCGCCGGCCCGTCGGGCCGCTTCAAAAAAACCGGCACCGCCCGGCAGTTGGCCGGCGCGACCAGCACCAGCGGCGCCGTGGTGAGCAAGGACAGAGGTGTGAAGTCTTTGGCCGGGTCGTAAGGCAGTTGGGGGTAGAGCAGCTTGGCGGAGGTCAGATTGCCATTGATGACGACCCCCAGGGTGTGGTCGTCGGTGGCTTTGGCGACCAGATCGGCTGCAATATTTCCGGAGGCGTCGGGGCGGTTTTCGACGATGACTGGCTGGCCCAGCGCCCTTGACAGCGGTTCGGCCAGCGTGCGGGCCGACATGTCGGGCGTGGAGCCGGCGGGAAAGCCCACCAGAATCCTCACGGCCCGGGTCGGCCAACTCGCGTCTGTAGCGGCAACGCTTGAACTTGCCCACGCTGCAGCGGCCAAGGCGCCGATGATCAGGGTGGCGAAGCGGTGCGGGCGGTTCATGAACGACTTTCGAAAAAATGGGCTTCGCATTTTTTTGGGGGGGCGAACCCAGGCCGCTGCGGGCCAAGGCGAGCCTGGAATGTGCGCCAGGGCCGGAGAGTGGCCGAGTTTATCCCGGGTCCCGAGCGTGTCTGTCAGCGACGGCGCAGCGCAGCGACAGCCGATTTCGCCGCTTAAACTTCAAGATGATGAAAACTTTTGATTTCCGTGTTGCACCGGGTCATTTGATTCGCCGCGCGCACCAGGTCGCCGTCGCTGCTTTCATGGACGAAACAGGACTTTTCGATATCACCCCGGTGCAGTTCGCCATTTTGAATGCGCTGATGGACGAGCCGGGCGAAGACCAGGTCACGCTCGCGGCCCGCGTGGCTTTTGATGCCGCTACCGCAGGCTCGGTAATTGGCAGGCTCGAGGCCAAGGGCTGGGTCAGGCGCGAGGCTGACCCGGCTGACCGCCGCCGCAAATTGATCTGGGTCACGCCGGCGGGCGAGAAGGTGGTTTCAGAGATGATGAGTGCCGTCACGGCCTCCCAGGTTCGGATCTTGTCGCCGCTGGATGAGGCCGAAGGCCGGCAGCTCAGGCTCTTGCTCGCCAAGCTGGTCAAAGGTCATCAGCCAGACTGGCCGGCGCAAGCCAGCTGAGCCAGGCACCGACTTCCTCAGGCTGACTTGGTCAGCAGTTCAAAGTGCTCGACCACCGGCGGCGCGGCAAAAAACGGCCCGACGATCGCACGCCAGTCCGCGAAGGCAGGCGATTGGCGAAAGCCCACGGTGTGGTCCTCCAGCGTCGCCCAAAAGATCTGCAAGATGTAGCGCTCCGGGCTTTCGATGCCCTTGTTCACCTTGAAACCCTCAAAGCCTTTGGCCTTGGAAATCACGGTGCGCAGGCCGCGTTCGATGGCCTCGTCAAAAGCGGCTTGCTGGCCGGGCTGGATGCGGATGTCGGCGAGTTCGAGAATCATGGGGTTTCCTTTTGTTGGGTGGGGTGAAAGCCTTATGGATGGGCTCTATTTTGGTGCTTATTTACCCACCCCCCGAAAACTCCTTTATTCGTCTGCGACTTTGAGCACCAGCTTGCCGAAGTTCTCGCCGTTGAAAAGCTTGAGCAGGGTTTGCGGGAAGGCCTCAAGGCCGCTGACCACGTCTTCCTTGCTTTTCATCCGGCCGTCCAGCAGATAAGCGGCCATTTCAGCCACGGCCAGGTGATAGCGGTCGGCATAGTCAAAGACCACGATGCCTTCCATGCGGGCGCGGTTCACCAGCAGTGACAAGTAATTGGCCGGCCCCTTGACGGGCGTGGTGTTGTTGTACTGGCTGATGGCGCCGCAGATGATGATGCGCGCACCGCGGCCGATGCGGGTCAGCACGGCGTCAAGAATCTCGCCCCCGACGTTGTCGAAATAGATGTCCACGCCCTTTGGGCAATGCTCCTTGAGCCCAGCTTTCACGTCGCCCGCCTTGTAGTCGATGCAGGCATCAAACCCCAGTTCATTGACCACCCAGTCGCATTTGGCCTTGCCGCCGGCAATGCCGACCACGCGGCAGCCTTTGATCTTGGCCAGTTGGCCAACGGTTTGGCCCACCGCGCCGGCCGCACCCGAGACCACGACCGTCTCGCCCGGCTTGGGCTGGCCGACGTCCATGAGCCCGAAGTAGCCGGTCATGCCGGGCATGCCCAGCACATTGAGCCATTGCGTGGGCGTGCCGAGTCGTCGGTCAATCTTGACCAGGCCGCTGCGCTTGAGCTGATCCCCGGGAATTTGGCAATAAGCCTGAACGTCCAGCCCGCCGCTGACGTGGTCGCCGACTGCAAAGGCCGGGTTGTTCGAGGCGATCACCTGGCCGACGCCGCTGGCGCGCATGACCGCGTCAATGGCCACGGGCGGGATATAGCTTTTGCCTTCGTTCATCCAGCCGCGCATGGCCGGGTCCAGCGACAAAAAGTGCGTCTTGACCAGCACGCCGCCCGGGCCGGGCTCACTGACGCCTTCGCTGGTGATCCGCCAGTTGTCTTGCGTCGGCAGGCCGACCGGGCGTGAGGCCAGACGAATCTGGGTATTGGTCAAAGCGGTGATGGCGGTCATGGAACTCCTTTTGATATTTTTAAGCGGCCCCTGGCAAAGAGCCGCGGGGTCGACGGGTACCGAGGTTAGCGCGATGCCGCCTGCCCGGTTTCAAGCTGCCGGATCGTAGGCAGGGCCAGCGGTCTTGTCAGTCGCCCAGGCGCAGGTTTGTCCCGCCCGCTGGCCCGGATGGGCTGGCGAAACTGCGCTCGGTAGCGCGGCGACATGGCTGACTCGCCTCTGAGACAATCCCCCCATGAGCCAAACCCTAACCGGCATTTCCGCCGAACCCCTGCCACTTTCCGCCCCTGCTGCCGCCAAACCCGCACCTCGCGTTGGTTTTGTCAGCCTCGGCTGCCCGAAGGCGCTGACCGATTCCGAACTGATCCTGACCCGCCTGAGCGCCGAAGGTTACGAGACCTCGAAGACTTTCGAGGGCGCGGACTTGGTGATCGTCAACACCTGCGGCTTCATTGACGACGCCGTGCGCGAAAGCCTGGACACCATCGGTGAAGCGCTGGCGGCCAACGGCAAGGTCATCGTCACGGGCTGCCTGGGCGCCAAGGCCGGTGACGGTGGCGGCAACCTGGTCAAGCAGATGCACCCCAGCGTGCTCGCCGTGACCGGCCCGCATGCCACGCAGGAAGTGATGGACGCGGTGCACCTGAATCTGCCCAAACCGCATGACCCTTTTGTTGACCTGGTGCCCAACTCCTTTGGTATTGCCGGCATCAAACTCACGCCGCGGCATTACGCATACTTGAAGATCAGCGAAGGCTGCAACCACCGCTGCACCTTCTGCATCATTCCGTCGATGCGCGGCGATCTGGTGTCGCGCCCGATCGGCGACGTGCTGAGCGAGGCGCGTGCCTTGTTCGAAGGCGGCGTCAAAGAGTTGCTCGTGATCAGCCAGGACACCTCGGCTTACGGTGTGGACGTGAAATACCGCACGGGCTTTTTTGACGGCAAGCCGGTCAAGACGCGCATGCTCGAGCTGGTGCAGGCTTTGGGCGAGCTGGCAGCGCCGCATGGCGCTTGGGTGCGTTTGCACTATGTGTATCCCTACCCGAGCGTGGACGAGGTGATTCCGCTGATGGCCACCGGCCTGGTTTTGCCTTATCTGGACGTGCCCTTGCAGCACAGCCACCCCGATGTGCTCAAGCGTATGAAGCGGCCGGCCAGTGGTGAAAAAAACCTCGAGCGCATTGCGCGCTGGCGCCAGATGTGCCCCGAGATCGTTGTTCGCAGCACTTTCATTGCCGGCTTTCCGGGCGAGACCGAAGCCGAGTTCGATCATTTGCTCGACTTCATTCGCGAAGCCCGTATTGACCGCGCTGGTTGCTTTGCTTACAGCCCCGTCGAAGGCGCCGCGGCCAACGAGATTGGCGGCATGCTGCCGCTGGAACTGCGCGAGGAGCGCCGGGCCCGTTTCATGGCCGTGGCGGAAGAAGTTTCCAGCCAGAAGTTGCGTGAACGCGTTGGCGCCACCATGCAGGTGCTGGTGGATTCAGCCCCGGCCCTCGGCCGCAAGGGCGGGGTCGGTCGCAGCTATGCCGATGCCCCCGAGATTGATGGCACCGTGAAGTTGCTGGCGCCTGAAAAAATCAGCAAGACCATGAAGGTTGGCGAGTTCACCAAGGCGCGGATTGTCGGCACCCAAGGCCATGACCTGGTAGCCCTGCCTATTTGAACTTGCGGTGTGAAACTTCTTGATCAAAAAGGCCTGCTTGGAGGTCTTTTTGACGATTTCTTGCATGGTTCGGCTTGACCAGAGGCGCTTGAAAATCAGAAGTGCAAGTCAGGCAGCAAATTCATGAGGCGCGAGTGAGTGCCTAAAGCCACCGAAGCAGGCACCGAAGCAGCCACCGAATCGTACGAAGATGTCCCCAAGCGTGCCGGAAAGTAAAAAAGGCCGCTGAATTCAGCGGCCTTTTTACCTTTTTTCAAGGCAGTTTGAGTATTTGTGGTGCCCGGGAGAGAACTCGAATCTCCACATCTTGCGATACACGGACCTGAACCGTGCGCGTCTACCAATTCCGCCACCCGGGCTTGCGTCGCAGTGTACCATTAGCCAAGCTGTTTGTTGACTGAGTCTCTCAAAAAACTTCAACTATCCGCCATGTTCCGGTCGCCAGTCCGAATGCCTGTGCTGACTGGTCAAAAGACCGGCATTCTTTCGAGCAGGCCTTGCGCCCCGTGCCCGCCCTTTGTTGCCGCAGCCTCGTTGGCACGAAATGACCGGTCACCTTACTTTTATCGACCATCTCACGAGAGAGATTACTTATCAAAACAAATCATCACCCTTCGAGCCAGGCGTCCAGCCTGTTAGCCGAATTTGAAGGCACCGTCGCGGGTCACCGCGATGGCCATGGCTTCGTTCAGCGCGACGACGGCGAGCCCGACATTTACCTGCCGCCGAACGAAATGCGCGCGGTGCTCCACAAAGACCGGGTCAAGGCCCGCATCGTGCGTCACGACCGGAAGAACCGGCCCGAGGGGCGTGTCACCGAAATCATTGAGCGCTCGCCCAATCCGATCATCGGCCGTTTGCTGCAAGAAAGCGGCGTCTGGCTGGTGGCGCCCGAAGACAAACGCTACGGGCAAGATGTGCTGATCCCCAAGGGCGCGACAGGCACGGCCAAGCCCGGGCAGGTCGTGGTGGTGGAACTGACCGAGCCGCCCGCGCTCTTCGGCCAGCCGGTCGGCCGCGTCAAGGAAGTGTTGGGCGAGATTGACGACCCTGGCATGGAAATCGAAATTGCCGTGCGCAAATACGGCGTGCCGCATGAGTTCAGCGACGAAGCGCTGGCGCTGGCGCGGGCCTTGCCGGATGCCGTCCGGCCGGTCGACAAACAAGGCCGTGTGGACCTGACGGACGTGGCGCTGGTGACGATTGACGGCGAAGATGCGCGCGATTTCGATGATGCTGTTTATTGCGAGCCCGCCAAGGTGGGTCGGGGCAAGGGCTGGCGTTTGCTGGTGGCGATTGCCGACGTGAGTCATTACGTGGAAACCGGCAGCGCCATCGACATTGACGCCTACGACCGCGCGACCAGTGTGTATTTCCCGCGTCGTGTGATTCCGATGCTGCCCGAGAAGCTTTCCAACGGCCTGTGTTCACTCAATCCCAACGTGGAGCGCTTGTGCATGGTCTGCGACATGCTCATTTCGGCCAAGGGCGAAGTGCATGCTTACCAGTTCTACCCGGCCGTGATGTTCAGCCACGCGCGTTTTACTTACACCGAAGTGGCGGCTATTTTGGCCAACACGCGCGGGCCGGAAGCCGCGCAGCGCAAGGCCCTGGTGCCGCATTTGCTGGATCTTCACGATGTGTACCAGGCCTTGCTCAAGGAGCGCGGTGTTCGTGGGGCCGTTGATTTTGAAACCACCGAAACGCAGATTGTTTGCGACGAGGCCGGCAGGATTGAAAAAATCATGCCGCGCACCCGCAATGTGGCGCACCGCCTGATCGAGGAAGCCATGCTGGCGGCCAACGTCTGCTCGGCAGATTTCATCGCGCAGAGCAAACATGTGGGCCTGTTTCGGGTGCATGAAGGCCCGACGCCCGAGAAAAAGGACATGCTGCGCAACTACCTCAAGGCCATCGGCCTGGGCTTGAGCATCAGTGACGACCCGTTGCCCGGGGAGTTTCAGTCGATTGCCATGGCCACCAAGGACCGGCCCGACGCTCAGCAGATTCACTCGATGCTGCTGCGCTCCATGCAGCAAGCCATCTACACGCCAATGAACAACGGCCACTTCGGACTGGCTTACGAGGCCTACACCCACTTCACGAGCCCGATCCGGCGTTACCCGGATTTGCTCGTGCACAGGGTCATCAAGGCCGTTCTCAAGCAGGCCAAATACCAGCTGCCGGCTTTGCCCACCCCGGGTGAAGCGCATGCGAAGTTGTCCAAGCGACTGGCTTCGCGTGTCACCGAGTCGGACGAAAAGCCGAAAAAGCCCACAGTGGATCAACTGGCCTGGCAAGCGGCGGGTCTGCATTGCAGCGCCAATGAACGCCGGGCCGATGAAGCCAGCCGCGATGTCGAAGCCTGGCTCAAGTGCAAGTACATGCGCGAGCATTTGGGCGAGGAGTTCGGCGGCGTGGTCAGCGCGGCAACCAGCTTCGGGATTTTCGTCACTTTGGACGCCATGTATGTCGAAGGCCTGGTGCACATCACCGAACTCGGGGGCGAGTATTTCCGGTTTGACGAAGCACGCCAGGAGCTTCGCGGTGAGCGCACGGGTCTGCGCTATGCGATTGGCACCCGCGTTCGCGTACAGGTCAGCCGGGTCGATTTGGATGGCCGCAAGATTGATTTCCGGCTGGTGCGCGAAGGCGAGGAGTTGCTTGCGCGCGCCATGAAAGACAAGGCCGGCGGCGAGGTGGATTCGGACGAGCGTGGCGGCGGGCGGAAAAGTGCTGACAAACGCAGGGCCAAGCACGCTGAGAAACCGGCAGAAAAAAGCGGCGACAAGCGCGCGCAGAAGGCTGCAAGTCCAGCTCGCTCAGCGGCACGCGGCAGCCGCGCCACTGATCGCGGCGCTGCCCTCTCGCCGATCCAGGCCCTCAAGGCCGCGGTGAAGAAGTCTGCGGCGGGTGGTCCGCGCAAACCCAGTAAAAAACCAAGGCGCTGAGCTCATGGCCATTCGCATTCTTGTTTTCTTGCTCGAGACGGTTTTTTACGTCCTGATCGGCGCTGCGCTGTTGCGTGCTTACATGAACTGGCTGCGCATCAACATGGTGGCGCAGCCGGGGACCTTTGTCATGGCGCTGACCAACTGGCTGGTCAAGCCCTTGCGCCGGTTGTTGCCGCAGGTTCTGGTGCGCACCCGGCTGGACTCCGCCAGTCTGCTGGCTGCCGTGCTGCTGGCCCTGCTTTACGCCTTGCTGTCGGCTTGGCTTTTGAGCGGCGCGATGCCGGGGCTTGCATGGTTGGGATTTGCGGTACAGATGCTGCTGCGGGTGCTGCTGCAAACGCTGACGATGCTGGTGTTCGGCTACGTTGTTATCTCCTGGGTTCAGCCGGGTTCACCGGTCTACGGCCTGCTGGCCCGCATGGTCGAGCCACCGCTGGCGCCGCTGCGTCGCATTGTTCCGACCGTGGGCGGTGTCGATTTGTCGGCCATGGCCTTGCTGCTGCTGTTGCAGATTGGCCTGATGCTGATTGGCTGATTGGCTGATTGGTTGAAGGGTTGAAGGGTTGAAGGGTTGAAGGGTTGGCGCGCAACCTCTTGCAGACGCGCCAGCTTGTCATCCGCCCCCTTTTCAGCCCGGCTTGTCGCCGGGTCGAGTCGCTTTCAAACCCAAGTTGCTTGCCAGCCGGTCCGCCGCGCCAGCAAGCCGGCGGTCAGCGTCCCGGGCTGCGGCCTACGGGCCCATTCATCGGCAATTTGTCCGTGTCTGAAAACAGCCTGGCTGGCCGCCGCCCACGACGTTTCGCCAGCCGCCAGCGCCGCCCCGATCATTCCGGCCAACACATCCCCCGTGCCCGCACTGGCGAGCAGGGCATTGCCGCTGTGGTTGATCCGCGGCGTCTGGCCGGGCGCTGCAATCAGGCTGCCTGAACCTTTGAGCACGACCACGCAGCCCAGGCTGTCTGCCAATGTCTGAGCTGCGCGCCGCCTGTCGGACTGAACCTGCGCTGCACTGCATTGCAAAAGCCTGGCCGCTTCCAGCGGATGAGGCGTGAGGATGCTTGTATAGCCGCGCGCCTGCCGTGCGGCCAGTTGCGCCTGCAAGGTCGGGTCCTCGGCGATCGCATTGAGCGCGTCAGCGTCGAAGATGGCGCGTCGGGCGCGCTCAAGCACCGCCGGCAGGTACTGCCGGATGGCCTGACCACCGCCGCAGCCGCAAACCAGCACCTGGCTCGCCAGGTCCAGCGCCGCCGGGCTTCTGAACATGAGTTCTGGCTGGTCCAGGTCCGCCGACATGGTGGCGTCGCCCAGCAGTGCCACATAGACGCGGCCCGCCCCGGCATGCAAGGCCGCTCGCGCAGCCAGCAGCGCCGCGCCTGTCATGCCAGACCAGGGCCTTGCGCCATCAGGGTTTGTATGCGCTGCATTTTTGACGTTCGAAGAAAGACCGGAGTCCCCCCCGAGCACGGCGACATCACCGAAACTGCCTTTGTGGCTGGCGTGCAATCGGCGCGCAAGTAGCGAAGCGGCCAGTGTGTCCGCGCCTTGAAGCCAGGCGCAGGGCTGCACCTGCGCAGGCGGCGAGATGCCCAGATCGGCGAACCAGACCTGGCCGGCTTCGTCCCTGCCGGCGGCCGTGAACAAGCCTGGCTTCAAGGTCAGCAGGCTCAGGGTGTGGCGCAGGCCGGCTGTTGGCTGGCTGTCAAGTGCCAAAGCGCGCGCCCTGGCCGGCGCCTGCTCACCCGTGTCTGCGTTGAGCCCGGTCGGCAAGTCCAGAGACAGCACCGGCGCGCCGCGGCCGTGCATGTGGCGCAGCCACTCGGCGATTTGGGGCGTGCCGGCTCTCTCAGGCGACAAATCGCCGCCCAGCCCTAAAAGTGCATCCATCCCGAAATCAAATTCATCGGGTGCTTCGCTGCAAATAGTTAAACCGGCGGCGATTGCCCGCTGCCTGGCGGCATGCGCGTCTGCGGCCTGCACCGGCTTGCTGTCTGGCCGATCTGCGGCTTGATCCGTCCAGCTCATGGTCACGGTTTTGCCCAGCCGGTGCAGTTGCAAGGCGGCTTCGAACCCATCGCCACCGTTGTTTCCGGGGCCGCAGGCGATCCAGATGTGCCTTGCATGGGGCGCCAGCGCCAGCGTCAGTTGCGCGGCGGCCAGGCCGGCGCGCTGCATGAGCGTGTGTGGCGGCAGTCCGGCCTGCGCGCCCTGCTCAATGGCGCGTGTGGCTGCAATGTCGTAGAGGGGCTGGCTGTGCTCGGCGGTGATCTTGAGAATGCGGCGCATGCCTGATTGTGGCGGCTGCCAGGCGGCTTGGACAGCCGATCCACCCGCCTGCGCTTTCGGTGATGGGAACCGCTGGCGCGGCCATATTTGCCGCGGGCTTGATCGCAGACGGCGACCTGGAAGGTCTCAGTGACGGTGCGCCGCGTTCAGCGCCGCTTCAACCTGTAGGGCTGCATCCAGGAGCGTGTCGTCGTGCATTTCTGCGTGCCACAGCATCAGACCGACCGGCAACTGGGTTTGCGACTGGTCTGGCGTGTAGCAGGGCAGCGAAATCGCGCAGCCGTCGAGCATGTTGACCACTGCCGTGTTGCGCAGCAGCAGGCCGTTGACCCGGAAGAACTCGGTGTCGTCATCGCGCAGCTCGGCGATCGCGGGCGCCACGAGGGGCACGGTGGGCGACAGCACAGCGTCAAAGCCCGAAAGACGCGCGGTCATGCGCTTGATCCACGCTTGCCGCGCCGCCAGCAGGTCGATGTAGTCGGCAGCGCTCATGCTCGCGCCCCGAAGGATTCTCAGCGCCACGCGGGGGTCGTAATCCGGCTGGCGGCGGGCGATCAGCGACCGGTGCCAGGCATAGCTTTCCGCTGCCGACAAGCCGCCTGTGGCGTTGATGCCCGCCAGCTCAGCGATGTCGTCCAGCGGGAGTTCAATGATCTGCGCGCCTGCCGCGCGCAAGACCCGCAGGCTGTGTTCAAAGGCGCTGGCCACGGTGGGCGACAGGTCGTCCTGCATGAGGCAGCGAGCCAGCGCAAACCGGCTCTGGGACAGCGGCTTGGCGGCAAGCACCACGCGGCGATCAGCCAGAATTTCATGGACCGTGACCGCATCGCGAACGGACCGCGTCAGCGCGCAAACGGTGTCCAGGGTGGTCGACAAGGGCAGGGCGCCAGCGCTTGGCACCAGGCGGGCGGTGCTTTTGAAGCCCACCAGACCGCACAAGGCCGCCGGGATTCGTATCGAGCCGCCGGTGTCCGAGCCCAGCCCGACTGCGGCCGCGCCGGTGGCCACCGAGACGGCTGCGCCCGAAGAGGAGCCGCCCGGAATGCGCGCGACCGTGCGGTCAGCAGGGTTGACGGGCGTGCCGTAATGCGGATTGATGCCAACGCCGGAAAAGGCAAACTCAACCATGTTGGTGCGGCCAGCGATCAAGCCTCCGGCACGGCGCAAGCGTTCCACCGCCGGGCAGTCAGCCTGCGCCGGTGGCGCGCCTGCCAGGGCGATGGAGCCCGCCAGGCTTGCCTGGCCGGCGACGTCAAACAAGTCCTTGATGGAAACCGGCAGTCCCGCCAGTGGCCCTGAAGCGGGCGCCCCTGAGCTGGCGGCCTCTGCGGCCGCCGCCAACACCTCGGCCGGGTGGCGGATGAAGGTGTGGTCGCAAGCGCTGTCGAGGCTGGCCAGCCGGGCCTGCGAGAGGGTTTCGGCAAGGCTTGTCTGGCCGGATGCGATGGCTTGGCGCTGGTCGTGAAGGTCTTGGGGCATGGGGTTCTCGTCTGAGGGTGACGGCGAGGATGGTATAGTCAGGGGGTTTGCGAATGACTGAAAAGTCTTCGCCAGACAAATCGCAAGTCAGCCATTCAAGGTGCCGCGCCCGCAAACAAGTTCGGGCATTCGAGATGCGGTAAGCGCTGATTTTAGACACAACCTTTGGAGTTTTTATATGTCGACCAGCATGCGTGAAATGCTTGAAGCCGGTGTCCATTTCGGTCATCAAACCCGCTTCTGGAACCCCAAGATGGCACCGTACATCTTCGGCCACCGCAACCGTATTCACATCATCAACCTCGAGAAATCGTTGCCGATGTTTGAGGACGCTGCCAAGTTTGTGCGCCAACTCGCCGCCAACCGCGGCACCATCCTGATGGTGGGTACCAAGCGCCAGGCTCGTGAGATTGTTTCCGCTGAAGCTCAGCGCGCTGGCGTGCCTTATGTCGACCAGCGTTGGTTGGGCGGTATGCTGACCAATTTCAAGACCGTCAAGACGTCCATCAAACGCCTGAAGGAAATGAAGGCCCAGCAGGAAGCTGGTCTGGACACCATCAGCAAGAAAGAGCAACTCACGTTCAAGCGTGAAATCGA
>CAJAOB010000040.1 GCA_903941205.1 uncultured Burkholderiales bacterium
CTCGGCCAGCTCCCTGGCGCGACTGTCGTTTTGCTCCGCGTTGATGAGCAACAAGCCAGCGACCAAAGCCACCAGGGGCAGGATGGAGCAAAGGCGACCCAGCCAGCCCAATCCGTCATCACTACCCCAAACCAGCGCAGCCCGACCACCACTCAAGATGGAGACTGGCGCAAACTCGGTTTGGGTGAGTTTGCGCCGCGACAGTGCCTCGCGACGTGAGACACGCAAACGTTCAGAAATGTCGTGAGGTAGTTCGTTCGCACTCAAAGTCAGGTAAGAGGCGAGCTTCAAACCAACGCGATCTTGCAGGATGTCGGCTCGGTGGTGTGCTGAATTCGTCATAGTTTGATTCCTTTGGCGCTCAAGGCTATGCTGAGAGCCTGCACTGCTCTGGAGCAATGAGTCTTGACACTGCCTTCCGAACAGCCCATGGCGGCCGCCGTTTCAGCAACATCCATTTCCTCCCAGTAACGCATCAGGAACGCTTCTCGTTGACGTGCGGGCAGTGCCTGAATGTGTAATTCAATCTCATGCATAAGCTGTGCCCGCTCAGTTACGTCCTGCGCGCTCTCCGTATTTTTTGAATCGCCATGGCTTTGCAGCGCCTCAAGCACATCAAAACCCCCGTCATCTCCGGCCGGTTCAAAGTCGCTCAGATTGGAGAAAAGCGAGTTGCGCGTCTTGCGCCTTCTGAACCAATCCAGCGTGGCATTCGAGAGGATGCGCTGAAAGAGCATTGGCAATTCAGCCTCTGGCTTGTCGCCATAGTGCTCTGCAAGCTTCATCATGCTTTCCTGAACGATGTCCAGAGCAGCGTCCTCGTCTCGCACGTGATAGACGCTTCGCTTGAAGGCTCGCTTTTCAACATTCTTCAGGAAGTCAGAAAGTTCTTGGTCGGTGGCCAACGATGATGAGTTCCAGTTATCCCCGCGCCACGTTTTTTACTGACCGAAGCTCGGCGGCTGATGCGCACAAGTCCAAGTCCCTAATTGTGGCTGAGCGCCCGGTGCCAGCAGACAGCTAAAGGCCAGCAGGTTGGCGATGCGGGCGAGAGTGCCATAATACGCCTTGCTACCTAAAGAGCAAACGGGTCATGACTCGGCGGACTATAAAGCCGCTCATGGTTTTGGCCTCAAGTCTCGGCGCTGTTTCAAAAGAACGGGCAAAGAGGCACCCAAGGTCTTTCGTTAGAGAAATTCACAAAGGTTCATCATGGAAATTTCCAAAGCGGAACTCGCTTCCGCAGCGGCTGTCGCACAGCCCTCAGACGACAAAAAAACCGAGCTCATGGGCGCCGAAATACTCGTGCGTGCGCTTCAGCTCGAGAACGTCAAGCACATATGGGGCTACCCCGGCGGGGCTGTTCTCTACATCTACGACGCCTTCTATAAGCAAGACACCATCCAGCATGTGCTGGTTCGCCATGAGCAGGCTGCTGTGCACGCGGCTGATGGGTATGCGCGAGCCACCGGCGAAGTGGGGGTGGCTCTGGTCACCTCCGGTCCCGGTGTGACAAATGCTGTTACTGGCATCGCCACTGCCTTCATGGACAGCATCCCCATGGTGATCATCACCGGTCAGGTGCCCACGCATGCGATCGGTCTCGACGCCTTCCAGGAGTGCGATACCGTGGGCATCACGCGACCCATCGTGAAGCACAATTTCCTGGTCAAAGACGTTCGCGATCTGGCCGAAACGATCAAAAAGGCGTTCCACATCGCTCGAAGCGGCCGCCCAGGGCCGGTGGTGGTGGACATACCTAAAGACGTGTCTTTCAAAAAATGCGCTTTCCACTACCCGGCGACGGTCGAAATGCGCAGCTACAACCCGGTGCGCAAGGGCCACGGCGGACAAATCCGCAAGGCGCTGCAATTGCTGATGGCGGCCAAGCGGCCCTACATCTACACCGGCGGTGGCGTCTTGCTCAGCAATGCATCCCAGGAATTGCGCACCCTGGTGGACATGCTTGGCTATCCCTGCACCAACACTTTGATGGGCCTAGGCGCCTACCCGGCCAGCGATCCCAAGTTCCTTGGCATGCTGGGCATGCACGGCACGGTAGAAGCCAATAATGCCATGCAAAATTGTGATGTGCTGCTCGCCGTCGGAGCCCGCTTTGACGACCGCGTGATTGGCAACCCCAAGCACTTTGCGCAAAACGAACGCAAGATCATCCACATCGACATCGATCC
>CAJAOB010000041.1 GCA_903941205.1 uncultured Burkholderiales bacterium
CCGCCCAGGTCGTAGGCTTCGCTGAGGGCCGCCATGATCTTTTGGCTGACCGCGCGGGTCTTGCTGACGGCCACCAGCGGATCGCTGGACAAGCCCTCCAGCATCACCACAAATTCGTCGCCGCCCAGCCGCGCCACGGTGTCGCTGCGGCGCACGCAGGCTTGCAGGCGCGTGGCGACTTGTTGCAGCAGCAAGTCACCGCGTGAATGCCCGAGGGTGTCGTTGAGCACCTTGAAGTTGTCCAGGTCAATGAACATCAGCGCGCCCAGGCTATGGCCGGGCTCAGGCTGGTTGAGCGCGTTTTCAAGCCGCGCCATCAGCAGCTGGCGGTTGGGCAATTCGGTCAGCGTGTCATAAAAGGCCAGATGCTCGATCTCGTCGTCGGCGGCCTTGCGGGCGGTGATGTCGCGCCCCACACCGACCCAATGAATCGGGCCGCGGTGGAATTGCTCCACCGGTACGATTTCCACCTCCAGCCAGAAGGTCTCGCCGCTTTTCTTGTAGCTGACCAGCTCCGCGCGCACGGGCAGCGCCTGCCGCATGGCGTTCTTGATGCGCTCGATTTCCACGGCCTGGGTCTGCGGCCCGCGAAGCAGGGAGGGCGAGCGCCCCAAGACCTCGGCCTGGCTGTAACCGGTCTGGCGTTCGAAAGCCTCGTTGACAAACACGATGTGCAAGCCCTCAAGGGCCCCCTCGGCTTCACCGGCCTGCGCAATCACCACGATGTCGTTAAGGCGCGAGATGCTGGCTTGCAAGAGTTGCAGCTTTTCCTGCTCCTGGTGGCGCTCGGTAACGTCCCTCAGGTACAGCGCCAGGCCGTCGGCAAACGGGTAGGCCCGCAGCTCCAGCCAGCGCTGCCGGGGCAGGTAGAGCCCATCAAACTCGACGCTCTGCGCGGTGTCCAGCGCCTTGTCGATTTCATGACGCAAGCGACCCGCGCCCTTGTCGTCCAGCACACGCCAGATGCGGCGGCCCAGCAGGGCGGCCGCGCTCTGCCCGAGCAGGCGCTCGGTTTGCGGGTTGACATAGCTGAAGCGGCCGTCCTGGTCCAGCGTGGCGAAGGCCTCGGAAATACTCGCCAGCGTCGTGCTCAATTGCATCAGCACGCGGCGCGACGCCTGCTCCTGCTGCGTGCTGGCCGACAGATCGCGCAAGACGCCGTGCAAGCCCGTCACGCGGCCTGCGGCGTCCAGCACGGGCTCGCCCGTGGCGCCCACCCACAAGCGCTCGCCCTCGGCCGTGAGGGCCTGCGCCTCCAACTCGAAGGGCAGGGCTTGAATGCGGCAGGCCTGGACCGCAGCGGCCATGGCGTCTTGCGATTCAGGCGCAAACAAAGACAGCAGATCAGGCTGCAACAGCGAGTGGTTTTGCGGCTGCCCCAGCAGCCGCAGCAAGCCGGCGCTCTGGCTCAGCTCGCCACTGGCAAAGTCCAGCGACCAACAACCAGCCCCTGTGCTGCGCTCGAGCAGTTCCAGCCAGCCGCGCTCGGCCGGGCCGGGGGCTACAGCGGGTGCGACGGGCTCGCCAGCAGGGGCAAGGGCGTTGACGAGGGAGGGCATGAGCTGGAACTGAAGCTTGGAAGAATCACGTTCAAAAAGGGTCTGGCAGTGCGCCTGTAAGGAGGCCAAGAATTCGGTCTGCGAAGCGGCCCGGGAAGCGGCCTGCAAAGTGACCTGAAACGCGGCCTGCAAGGACGGTTGAAAGGAGCTTAGCGCCTTTGAAAGGGCTTCTGACCGCTCGCGCCACAGGCCGGAGCGCGTCCTACGCCGCGAACGGCAGCTGGCCTACAAGGGCGTGGTCAGGGGCTCACTAAGTTCTCCAATCCGCCAGCGGTCAGGCAGGCCAGGCACGCTGGCGGGGCTTGAAAGCGGCTTGCAAGAAAGCGTTGAAGATGATCTTGGTGAACTACCTGAATGCGTCAAGGATGGGCTGGAATGCTGCCACGCTGGCCTCGAGGTCTGGCCTTCCGGTCGAGCACCGACCGCACCGCATGCGCGCCGAGGCAGCCGTCGCGCCACCCCTGCCAGCGAGCTCTGCCTTGCCTGCATCTGCGCCGGTGTGCGAGCCCTCGCGCCCGACCCCTCCAGCACCGAGGGCCGCATTCTCACCGGCCGCCAGCACGCCGCTGCATCAGCTCGCCGCATGTACCGACATGAACAGCTTGCGCTCGGCCTTGTCGACTTTGTGCGCCCAATTTGGCGCCGTGGCGCAACTGGACGTGCTGCCAATGGACCAGTCTGGCCATCGCCAGGCCCTGTGCCTGTGGCACATGCAATCCCCCGAAGCCCAAGAACGCCTGCGACGCGAATGGGGCGTGGGCTGCTTCGGCGGCGTGCTGGCACTGGTGGTCGACATGGCACCGGCCACGAACGCTTCGGGTTGCGCCGCCAGTAGCCTGGCGTGAAGGCGATCGCCACCTTGGTGAGGGAGGTTTGAGGGGGGCTCGAGCGCTATTCGGGCGCCTCTGAAGCAGCAGCAAGGGTGCGCACGCCGGACAGCTTGTTGGCAGCGGCTACTCGTTCGGGCAGCCCCCATCCCAGCCTTCCCCCAACGGGGGAAGGAGCAAAGCCCGCATGGGTCGGTGAAGGAGGAGACCAGCTGAATGGATCGGTTAGGGAGTCCAGCTGAATAGCTCGCTTAAGGAGCCCAGTTGAATGGGCCGGGAAAGGAGCAAAGGCGAATGGC
>CAJAOB010000042.1 GCA_903941205.1 uncultured Burkholderiales bacterium
AGCGCGTCGGCGTTGCCAAAGGCTGACTCGCTGCGCTTGGCCACGCCGACCACGCGGCACGGCACCTGACCGAGCAAGATGACCTGGCCGACCGGGTTGGGCAGCTTGGGAAACAGCTGCTTGCGAGTGTTGTCGTCGATCACGACTTCCTGCGCCAGGCTGGCCACGCTGGCTTCGTCAAAGGTGCGGCCGGCCGCGAGTTGGACCCCGCGTGCCCGGAAATACTGCTCGCCCACGCCGTTGATGGTGCCGCTGACCGCGATGTTGCCAAAACGCAGCGTGGCCCCGCTGCTGACGCTGGGCGTGACGCTGTCAACGTAGCCTTGCTCGGCAAGCGCCGCGGCGTCGCTGGGCACCAGCGTGCGCACGCGTGCGGCGCGCTGGTCACCAAAGCCGGTGCCCGAAAAGATCTCGATGGTGTTGGTGCCGATGGCGCTGATGTTTTTCAGAATCTGCAAGCGCGAGCCCTCGCCCAGCGCCACCACCGACACCACCGAGGCAATGCCGATGATGATGCCGAGCATCGTCAAAAAGGTGCGCAGCCGGTGCGCGTTCATGGCCAGCACGGCCATGCGAAAGGCTTCGCTGAAACGGTCCCGGGCGGCCCGCCAGCGCCGCACGGGCGCGGGCGCCGGCTTGAGCAGGGCGCCCGTCGGCTCCACGGCGGTGCGGGTGGCGCGGTCAGACACCACGCGCCCATCGCTCAGCTCGATGATGCGGTCCGCATGCGCGGCCACCTGCATGTCGTGCGTGACCATGATGATGGTGTGGCCCTCGGCATGCAGCTCGAGCAGGATCTTGATCACCTCGGCGCCGCTCTGGGTGTCGAGCGCGCCAGTGGGCTCGTCGGCCAGCAAGACGCGCCCGCCGTTCATCAGCGCCCGCGCAATGCTCACCCGCTGCTGCTGGCCGCCCGAGAGCTGGCCCGGCTTGTGGCCCATGCGGTCGGCCATGCCCAGGCGGGTGAGCAAGGCGGCGGCCCGCTCGCGGCGCGATGTGCGGTCGCGCCCGAGGTAAACCGCCGGCACTTCCACATTGCCCAAGGCGCTCAGATCGCCCAGCAAGTGGTAGCGCTGAAAGATGAAGCCAAAGTGCTCGCGCCGCAGCGCTGCCAGCTCGTCCGGCCCCAACAGCCCGGTTGGCCGGCCGGCCACGCGGTAAGTGCCGGCGCTGGGCTTGTCCAGGCAACCCAGGATGTTCATCAGCGTCGATTTGCCCGAGCCCGAGGCGCCGACGATGGCGACCATCTCGCCGGCGCGGATGTCGATGTTGATGTCTTCAAGCACGGTGATCGTGCCCTCGCCAGCCGGAAAATCGCGCTTGAGCCCGCGCAGCTCGAGCAGTGCGGGCTCGGCTTGCACGCCCGCCGAGGCCGACCCGGCAGGCGCTGGCATCAAGGGGCCGTCCGGGCTGGCGAGCTGCATGGCGCCGGCCTTCAAAGCCGCATGCGCGGTGCTTGCCGCGGGGCCTGCTGGCTGCCCGGCGCCGGCGCTTCGCTGAGCACCACCTTGTCGCCCACGGCCAGGCCCTCGAGGATTTGCGCGTTGACGTTGTTGTTGATGCCGACCTTGACCTCGCGCTTTTCAGCCTTGCCGTCGGCGCCGACCACGCGCACGCTGGCCGGCCCGCGACGGCCCGACTGCTCGATGGCCGCGGCCGGGATAACGATCACGTCCTTGGCTTCGCTTTGCACGATGTAAACCTGAGCCGTCATGGAAATGCGCAAGCGGCCGTCAGTGTTGGGCACGTCGAGCAGGCCGTTGTAATAAATCGCCGAGGTGCTGCTGCTGACGGCGTCGCTGGCAATCGAGTCGGGTGCCGGCTCGACACTGCGCAGCACGGTGTAGTAACGCGTGTCGGGCGCGCCCAGGATGGTGAAGTAAACCTTCTGCCCGGGCTGCACGCGCACCACGTCGGCCTCGGAGATTTGCGCCTTGACGGTGATGGTGTCGAGCAGCGCCAGCTTGATGATGGTGGGCGCGCTCTGGTTGGCGTTCACCGTCTGCCCCTGCTGCGTCACGATGGCCACGACCACGCCGTCCATGGGCGCCACGATGCGCGTGTAGGCCAGGTTCAGCTGCGCGGTGTCAGCGGCAATGCGGGCCTGCGCCATCTGCGCCTCGGAGGTTTTGATGTCGGCGCGGCTGGTGCCCAGGGTGGCCTCGGCCTGCTCAAAGCTCTGGCGCGAAATCGCGTCGGCCG
>CAJAOB010000043.1 GCA_903941205.1 uncultured Burkholderiales bacterium
CCAAAGCCCGCTGAATCGCTTTCGTAGCTTTCAGCGGGCTTTTTAATTTCTCGGAGCGAGTCTTTCAGTCTGGTGTTGGAGGAAACAGGGCGCCCGAAGTTCCGCTTTCCCAGGCGGGGTATTTGTGCATGGCGCGTTCAAACAAATCGCTCGACACAAGGCGTGCCAGCCACTGGCGCAGTTGCGGCCAGTCCTGCGCATCGAACCACGCGCGGTCAGTTTGCGCGAATTGGCGCACGAATGGCCCGATCGCCATGTCTGCCAGTGTTACTTTCGCCCCGTACAGCCAGGCCGAAGGCGCGAGTTGAAGGTTCAGCTTGGCCAGCCAATGGGCGCCCGCGCTGCGGTGCACCAGCGCATCACTTCCAGCGTAACGGCCCGGGTATTTGTAGCGGTCAAGGTGTGGCTTGAAGCTACGGTCACAGTCGTCGATCAGAAGGCGGGCGCTGTCAGGCTGCCCGGTGTTTGCCGTCAGCCATTGACCCGGGTCGTTTCGGCTCAGCGCCCAGTGCATGATGTCCAGGCTTTGGTCCAGCACTTTGCCGTCCGGCAGCACCAGCACGGGCACTGTGGCCTTGGCCGAAGCTTGCAGGAGTTCGGCGGGTTTGGCCTTGAGAACCACCTCGCGCAACTCGCAGACTTGCTCGCTCACGGCCAACGCGAGCCTGGCGCGCATGGCGTAGGGGCAGCGCCGAAATGAATACAGAACCGGCAGCGATCCGTCCATGGCTAACGCTGATCGCTCTGGCCCGCTTCAAGGTCAGCAGGCTCGCCAGTGGCCGCAGCGGCTTCCTGCCTGGCCGCCAGCCCCCGCTTGACGCCAATATGCCGCTCCTGGCGTTGTTGCGCAAAGGCGATCTGGCGCTGTCGCTCCCTGAAGCCTTCTTTTTGTGCTTCGGTGGTTTTGTCGTGGCAGCCCGGGCAGCTCACGCCCTGAACGTAAAGCGGCGAGCGCTTGTCTTCGGCACTGACCGGATCGCGGCAGGACCGGCACAACTCGAAATGACCGGGTTTCAGGTCGTGGCCGACGGAGACCCGCTCGTCGAATACAAAACATTCTCCGCGCCAGCTGCTTTGCGCCTCGGGCACGGTCTCCAAGTATTTGAGAATGCCACCTTCAAGGTGGTAGACCTCGTCAAAGCCTTGCGTGCGCATGAAAGCCGTCGACTTTTCGCAGCGAATGCCGCCGGTGCAAAACATCGCGACCCGGGGTTTTTTTCCATCGCGCTCGCGCAGGCTGCCTTCGGGTCCCATTTCCTTTTTCACCCAGTCGGGCAATTGAGAAAAGCTTTCGGTGGCCGGATTGATCGCACCTTCAAAGGTACCGATGGAGACTTCATAGTCATTGCGCGTGTCGATCAGCACCACATCGGGCTGGCTGATCAGGGCATTCCAGTCTTGCGGCTTGATGTACCGGCCGGCCATCCGGTTGGGGTTGATGCCTTCCACGCCCATGGTGACGATTTCGCGCTTGAGGCGAACCTTCATGCGGTAAAAGGGCGCTTTCTCGCTGACAGCCTCCTTGTGCTCCAGGCTTGCCAAGCGCGGGTCTGCACGCAAGTGCGCCAGCACGGCGCGCACGCCTGTGTGCGGTCCGGCGATCGTGCCGTTGATGCCTTCAGCGGCCAGCAGCAGCGTGCCTTTGACATCGTGCGATTCACAAAACGCCTGCAATGGCGCCTGCAAATCGGCAAAGTCAGGCAAGTCAACGAATTTATAGAGTGCGGCGGTGAGAAAGTCTGACATGGCGTAGGAATGATGGGGCGGATATCGCACACGGATCGCAGTGAGATCGGCGGCGGATCAGGGCTCGGCGCAAACACTGATTTTCGCTCAGGCGCAGCAGCTCACTTTGCGTTGCGTCAAGCAAAGCGGGCTCGCAGGGCCTCAATCCGCTTGCGGTTGGCGCCCAGGTCGCCATAGCCCAGGCGACTGGCCGAGCGAACATGAATCACCGCAGCTTGCTCGTCAAGGTAAAACTCGACATCGTCGGTGTATTTCAGCAGGGGCGTGCGGCACTGTGCATAAAGATAGCTCGCCTCGCGCGTCACCGTCACGCAGGCCGCTGTGGCGTCAAGCAGCGACGCGAGTCTTAGCAGGGCTGCGTGGCCGTCGCCCGTGTAGCCAAAGGGCGCGATGCTGGCAAACGCCTGCCGGGGGTGGCCTGGGTACAAGCCAGCCTGACTCGAGACGCTATTGGGCCTGTCCGACGGCGGCTTCAGGCGGCCCTCGCGCACGCCGAGATCTGCCGGCGTCGTACCAGACAGCAGTCCAAGTTGGCCGGCTAGCAGTACAAGCAGCGTCAGGCCAGCGGCCAACAACACGAGAGAGTAGATTTTTTTCATGATCGCGCCTGTGTGCCCGGGATTTTTCCAATGGTCGCAGATTTCCAGACTCCGGTGCCGGCTTGCCTAGAATCCGGCCATGACCCAATCTCTTAAAGTCGCTGTCATGGGCGCTGGCGCCGTTGGCTGCTATTACGGCGGCATGCTTGCGCGCGCCGGACATGAGGTCATGTTGATTGCGCGGCCCGCCCATGTTCAGGCGATTACCCTGGCAGGTCTGCGCCAGCAGACCCAGAGCTTTGACGAACGCGTGCCCTTGCGGGCCAGCACCGAGCCCGGCGCCGTTCAAGGCGCTGACGTGGTTTTGTTTTGCGTCAAATCCACCGACACCGAAGCGGCCGGTGCGCTGATTCGTCCCTTCTTGCCAGCCAGCACCTTGGTGCTTTGCCTGCAAAACGGCGTCGATAATGCCGATCGCTTGCGCGCTGTCTTGCCGCAGCACACCGTGGCAAGCGCCGTGGTTTATGTCGCTGTCGAAATGGCGGGGCCCGGCCATGTCAGGCACAACGGCCGCGGCGAGCTGGTCATCGAGCCGACCGGCTTCGGGCCAGACCACGCGCCCGTGGCGGGTGGCGACGCGCGCAGCATATCCAGCCAAATCCTGGCACAAGCCCTCATCAAGGCCGGCGTGCCGACTGAAATTTCGGACAACGTGCGCGGCGCGCTCTGGGCCAAATTGATTCTGAACTGCGCCTACAACGCCATCTCGGCCATTGCCCGGCAACCCTACGGCCAGACGACACAAGGCGAGGGCGTGCAAGAGGTGATGCGCGATGTGGTGGGCGAGTGCCTGGCCGTGGCCCGGGCCGACGCCGTGCACGTGCCGGGCGATATTCAAGCAGCGGTGCGCCAAATCGCCGAAACCATGCCCCGGCAATATTCGTCAACAGCGCAAGACCTTCAGCGCGGCAAGCGCAGCGAGATCGATTACCTCAACGGCTTCATCGTCCGGCGTGGCCAGGCGCTCGGCATTGCGACGCCAGCGAACCGGGTGTTATGGACTTTGGTCAAACTGCTCGAAGCCCCGTTCGAGGCAGGCTTGAAGGACGCCTGAAAAAAGAACGGGCAAGCCACGACAGGAGGCTTGCCCGTCCGGGCTGCAATGAAGCACCGGGTATCCGGTGGTCTGGCGGTCGCCGATCCAGCACCGCGGGACCTCCGCGCAGATTTGGATCGGCGAACCGACCTCAAACCTTCAGGGAGTCCAGCACGGCGTTGAACGTGGCACTTGGCCGCATAACGGCAGCGACTTTTTTCGGGTCAGGCATGTAGTACCCGCCAACGTCGGCAGGACTGCCTTGAACAGCTGCCAATTCAGCCATTATTTTTGACTCGTTCTGTGTCAGAGCCTGAGCCAGCGGACCGAAGCTGGCTTGCAAGGCCTTGTCTTCAGTCTGCGCCGCCAACTCCTGAGCCCAGTACAGCGCCAAATAGAACTGGCTGCCGCGATTGTCCAACTGGCCCGTCTTGGGCGAGGGGTTCTTGCCGTTGTCGAGCAGTTTGCCAGTGGCCGCATCCAGAGCCTTGGCCAGGACTTTGGCCTTGTCGTTGCCAGTCTTGATGCCAAGTTCTTCCAGGCTGGCGGCCAGCGCCAGAAATTCACCCAGCGAGTCCCAGCGCAGGTGGTTTTCTTCCGCCAGTTGCTTGACATGTTTGGGTGCCGAGCCGCCCGCACCGGTTTCGTACATGCCGCCGCCCGCCATCAAGGGCACGACGGAAAGCATCTTGGCGCTGGTGCCGAGCTCCATGATGGGGAACAAGTCGGTCAGGTAGTCGCGCAAGATATTGCCAGTCACTGAAATCGTGTCCATGCCCCGGATCACGCGTTCGAGCGTGTAACGCATGGCGCGCACCTGCGAAAGGTGCTGGATGTCCAGGCCCGTGGTGTCATGGTCTTTCAGGTACAGCTCGACCTTCTTGATCATCTCGGCCTCGTGCGGGCGGTACGGGTCTAGCCAGAACACGGCGGGCATGCCCGAGTTGCGGGCACGGGTCACGGCCAGCTTGACCCAGTCGCGGATCGGTGCGTCCTTGACCTGGCACATGCGCCAGATATCGCCTTCTTCCACGTTCTGAGTCAGCAGCACTTCACCCGTGTCAATGTCGACGATGCGGGCTTCACCGGCTTCGGTAATTTCGAAGGTTTTGTCATGCGAGCCGTATTCCTCGGCTTGTTGCGCCATCAGGCCCACATTGGGAACCGTCCCCATGGTGGTCGGGTCAAAGTTGCCGTTGGTCTTGCAGAAGTTGATGATCTCCTGGTAGATGCGGGCAAAAGTGCTTTCAGGAATCACCGCCTTGGTGTCCTTGGGCTTGCCGTCGGCGCCCCACATTTTTCCACCAATGCGGATCATTGCCGGCATCGATGCGTCAACGATCACGTCGTTGGGCGCATGCAAATTGGAAATGCCTTTGGCCGAGTCCACCATCGCCAGCTCAGGCCGATGCTCGTGGCAGGCGTGCAGGTCGCGGATGATTTCTTCACGCTTGGTCGTGGGCAGTCCTTCGAGCTTGTCGTACAGATTCACCAGGCCGTTGTTGACGTTGACGCCCAGTTCGTCAAACAACTTGCCGTGCTTTTTAAAAGCCTCTTTGTAGAAGATGCGCACCGCATGACCGAACACGATCGGGTGCGAGACCTTCATCATGGTCGCTTTCACGTGCAGGGAGAACATCACGCCCGTTTTGCGTGCGTCTTCCATCTGTTCTTCATAGAACTCGCAAAGCGCCTTTTTGCTCATGTACATGCTGTCGATGATTTCGCCCACCTGCAGGGCAACCTTGGGCTTGAGCACAACGGTTTTGCCACTCTTGGTGACCAGGTCCATCTTCACATTGCGGGCTTTGTCCAGCGTGAGCGATTTTTCGCCGTGGTAGAAGTCGCCGTGCTTCATGTGGGCAACGTGCGTGCGGGAAGCCATGCTCCACTCGCCCATGCTGTGAGGATGCTTGCGGGCGAAATTCTTGACCGCCATGGGCGCGCGGCGATCCGAGTTGCCTTCCCGCAGCACGGGATTGACCGCACTGCCCAAACATTTGGAGTAGCGCACCAGAATGGCCTTGTCGGCATCTGTTTTCGGGTCTTCCGGAAAGTCGGGAAGCTTGTAGCCTTTGCCTTGCAACTCTTTGATACAGCCAACCAATTGGTGTATTGAGGCACTGATGTTGGGCAGTTTGATGATGTTGGTGTCCGGCAACAAGGTCAGCCGACCGAGTTCACTCAGGTTGTCGGGCACTTTTTGTGCCTCAGTGAGGTACTCGGGGAATTCGCCCAGCACGCGTGCCGCTACCGAGATATCGCTTTCTACCACGTTGATCGCGGCAGGGCTGGTGAATTTTCGAACGATCGGCAAAAACGAGTAAGTCGCCAGCAGGGGCGCTTCATCTGTGAGCGTGTAAATGATTTTTGATTTTTCAGCGGTCATAAGGGTCCTTTGCCCTGTAGTTTAGTTGGTGGACAGGTAGTGAAATCTTACAGCCGCTTATTTTGATCGGATCCTTGCCCTTCAAACTTGCTTTCCCGCGCAAAGGCCCAATCGATCATTCGGTTTTCCCTGATGCGCACCGAGCCTGACGGGCTCAGAGAAAGACACATCCTTTGCTGCGAGAGGGCGTTTCGCAGACGCCCGAAAAGTGTCATACTGTTGTTTTATACAGTACTTTGATGACTTCTTTTCCTTTTTCCAGTCTTCCCTCTGGTCGCGAACGGGTCAGCCCGCTTGCTGACGGCCCTGAACTCGCTGGTGTTTGGCGAGCGGGCGAACTTGCCCCCAATGTGCAACGCACGCTGAACACGGGTTACCCGGCGCTCAACGCCGTTTTGCCCGGCGGTGGTTGGCCCGTGGGCGCCATGACGGAACTGCTGCAAGAGCAGCCTGGCTGCGGCGAGTGGGGTTTGCTGAGTCCTGCGCTGGCTTTGCTTGCACCCTGGGGGGCTTGTTCGGCCTCCGGGCTCGCCCGTGCCGCGTCAAAGTCTTCTTCGCTGGTGCTGGTTGGCTCGCCCTACGTGCCGCTGGGCCCCTCACTGGCCGCGCGGCAGATCGACCCGGGCCGGTTGTTGCTGGTGCGAGCGCCTTTGCCCGCAGCCCGCCTGTGGGCGGCGGAGCAGGCTTTGCGTTGTGCCGAAGTGGCAGCCGTGCTGGTTTGGCTGCCGCGGGTCGACATGCTGCATTTGCGGCGCCTGCACATGGCAGCGCAGGCGCATGGCAAGCTGCTCTTTGTGTTTCGGCCCTTGAGCGTGCAGCCTGAATCATCGCCAGCGCCGCTGCGCTTGCGGCTTGAACGCAGCCTCAAGGATGCGAGCCGCCAGTCATCCGCCAACACCGGGCAGGGCGCGGCGCCCGGTTTGCTGCTGCATCTGTTCAAGCGGCGCGGCCCGCCTCTGGCTGCGCCACTCGAGCTTTGCACCGCCCCGGCCCGGCTGGAGGCGCTGCTGGCGGCCAGTCGGGCGCAGGGCCAGCGCAGACGTCAAGCGCATGGGCCCGCAAGCACGCCGCCAGCCCCCGTGACGACATCGACGCAAGCGCCGCAGCGCAAGCAAGAGGCCGACTTGGCCAGAGCCGCTGGCCCGTCGATGGTCCGCAGTGCCGTGTTGTCGTAGGCTGCCCATGCTCTGGATCGCCTTGCAACCCTTGCTGGAGCCTTTGCCGGCAGCATCAGCGTCAGCATCGGCGTCAGAACCAGAGGGCCTCAAAGCGGGCCCGGCAGATGCGGGCACTTTGCTGGCGCTGGGCTGGCACGCGCTGGGTTTCACGCCGCGCGTCACGTTGCTCGAAGAAGCGGTGCTGCTGGAGGTGTCGGCCAGCTTGCGGCTGTTTGGCGGCTTGGGGCGCCTGCTGACAAAACTGCTGCATTCTTTTTTTGGCGCTCAAAGCGCGTCGGCTTTGGCAGCCTGCTTGCGCTGCGCGCCCGGGCCGACCTCCTTGCAGGCGCTGGGTCGGCTGCGCACGGGCCTGACTTGGCGGGCGGCCGCGCGCCTGCCGCCGCAAGCTTTGCCGCTGAGCTGCCTGAGCGCAGCGCTTGCGCACCACGGTGTGCTCGAACGTGTGGGTTGCCGCAACTGGGGCGATTTGCGGGCCTTGCCGCGTGGCGGCGTGGCGCGTCGTTTTGGTCAGCCGCTGTTGACGGCGCTCGACCAGGCCTGGGGCGAGCAGCCGGAAAACCATGTCTGGATCAGTTTGCCCGAAGTCTTTGACGAAAGCCTGGAACTGCCGGCGCTGGTGGAAAACGCCAGCGCCCTGATGTTTGCCGTGAACCGTCTGCTGCTGCGCCTGAAGTCCTGGCTGGTCGCTCATGGCAGTGGCTTGCTCGGTCTGCAACTGGCCTGGCAGCTGGACCCGCGTCGCGATGTGCCGCCGCGCGGTGACTTGCTTATTCGCCTGACCGAGCCCACGCAAGACATGATTCATGTCGCGCGGCTGGTGGCCGAGCATCTGGCGCGCATCCGCTTGCCCGCCCCGGCGCACACGCTGTGTTTGCGCTCTCTGGAAACAGCGCTGCTCACCAACATCACGCGCAGCTTGCTGCCCGAAGAGCAACTGCAAGGCGCCAGCTTGCCGCAACTGGTTGAGCGCTTGAGCGCGCGGCTGGGTCCGCAGCAGGTTCAGTGCTGGCAGCCACAGGCCCGGCATGTGCCCGAACGCATGCAGCGCTGGGTACCCGCGCAAGTTCCCGCCAAAGGTTCGGCAAAGGGGTTGACGAAGGGCTCGGCAGATCGGCCCGGCGCTAAAGGCTTGACGGCCGCCCGGCTGCTGAACTCCTTCAAACCCTCCGCTCCGACTGGCCAATGCCAGCCCGACCCGCTGCTGCCCAGCTGGCTGCTGCCCGAGCCGCTGGCCCTGGCCGTGCGCGGCGAACGGCCCTGGCATGACGGTCCGCTGACCTTGCTGGTCGGTCCGCAGCGGCTGGAGATTGCCGGTTGGCAGGGTCTGAGCCTTGCAAAGAGCCCCCATCCCAGCCTTCCCCCAAAGGGGGAAGGAGCGGTTCGGGGGCAGCTGCGGCCTGATGTTTTGCCGGGGACTGGTTTTGCAAAGAGCCCCCATCCCGGCCTTCCCCCAGAGGGGGAAGGAGCGGTTCGGGGACAGCGGCGGTTTGATGTTTTGCCGGGGGTTGGTTTTGCAGAGAGTCCCCATTCCAGTTTTTCCCGAAAGGGGGAAGGAGTCGTTCGGGGGAAGGGCACGCTTCCTTTATCAGCCGCAGAAGCTGACAGTCGGGCCAATGGCTTGCTCCTTCCCCCTTTGGGGGAAGGCTGGGATGGGGGCGCGCAACGTGCGGCTCAGCCCCAAGATCAAGTGCAGCCCGTCATGCGCGACTTCTTCATTGCCCGCAGTGAAAAAGCCGGCTTGCTGTGGATTTTCAGGGGACGGCTGGAGCCGGGCGAGACTGGCGATGCGCCCGGCTGGTATCTGCATGGCATCTTTGCCTGAAGTCGCTGACTTTTTAAAACCATTGCACGATCATGAGGACCTTGTTACCGGCCTATGCCGAGCTGCATGCGCTGAGCAATTTCAGCTTTCAGCGTGGCGCCTCGCACGCTGAAGAACTGGTCGAGCGTGCCGTCGCATTGGGTTACCAGGCGCTGGCCATTACCGACGAATGCTCGGTCTCAGGCGTGGTGCGCGCGCATGTGGCGGCTCAAAAGCACCGCATCAAGCTGCTGCCGGGCGCTGAATTCCTGGTGCATGAAAGTCCAGGCCTGTTTCGTCTGGTGGTGCTGCCGCACGACGCCCGGGGTTGGGGCAACTTGTGCGAGGTCATCACCGCAGCCCGGCAAGCCGGCGACGCACTTGAAAAAGGCAGCTACCGCGTCGCCTGGAACGAAACTGATTTTGCGAGCCTGAGCCATTGCGAAGTGCTGCTGTGCCCCTTGCTCAACAAGCCTATCGACTCTGAGGTCTTTGCAAGCTCAAGCCGCCTGGGCACAAGCGCTGTTCGGCCAGCGCGCCTGGCTGGCGGTCGAGTTGCTTCAGGGCATGGATGATGCGCTGCGTTTGCAGCAGTTGCAGCATGCAGCCAGCGCCAGCGGCCTGAAGCTGGTGGCCGCTGGCGGCGTGCTCATGCATGTTCGCTCCCGCAAGCCGCTGCATGACGTGATGACCGCGATTTCCCTGGGCCGGCCCGTGCAAAGCTGCGGTTTTGCGTTGCAGCCCAACGCCGAAGCGCATCTGCGCCCGCGCATGCGACTGGCCGATATTTACCCGCGCGACTTGCTGGACGCCACGCTCGAGGTGGCCGCGCACTGCCATTTCAACCTGGACGAGATTGCTGCGCTCTACCGCTATCCCCGGCAGGACATGGTGATGGCCGGGGAAAGCCCGGGCCAGTGCCTGCGGCGGCTCACCGATGAAGGGGCCATCCATCGTTTTCCGGCGGGCCTGCCAGACAAAGTGCGCGCGCAACTGGCCCACGAGTTGGCGCTGATCGAAGACTTGCATTACGAGATGTACTTCATCACGGTCTACGACATCGTGCGTTTTGCCAACAGCCTGGGCATCTTGTGCCAGGGGCGCGGTTCGGCGGCCAATTCAGCGGTTTGTTTTTGCCTCGGCATCACGGCCATCAACCCGGCCGAAAGCAATCTCTTGTTCGAGCGTTTCATCAGCCGCGAACGGCGCGAGCCGCCCGATATCGATGTTGACTTTGAGCATCAGCGGCGCGAAGAAGTCATTCAGTACATCTACGAAAAGTACGGCCATGACCACGCCGCCATTGCCGCCACCGTCATCCGCTACCGCCCGCGCAGCGCCCTGCGTGACGTGGGCAAGGCGCTGAGCGTGCCCGATGAACTGGTCGAGCGCTTTGCCAAGGATCATTTCTGGTTTGACGGCCGCGAGGCGCTGGACAAAAAGCTCCAGGAAACCGGGCTCGACAGCGGTCCCATGGCCGGGCTGGTGCGGCAATGGCTGGAGCTGGCGCTTCAGCTCGTGGGTTCGCCGCGCCACCTGGGCCAGCATGTGGGCGGCTTTGTGCTCACGCAAACCAAGCTGACGCGGCTGGTGCCGGTGCAACCGGCGAGCATGGAGGCGCGCCGCATCATCCAGTGGGACAAGGACGATCTGGACGCCATGGGCTTGCTCAAAGTCGACGTGCTGGCGCTGGGCATGCTTTCTGCCATTCGGCGCTGCCTGCAACTCGTTGACCAGACGCGGGGCGGTCAATTGCAAATGCACCAGATCGAGTCGGGCGACTTGCAAACCTACGACATGGTTTGCGAGGCCGACACCGTGGGCGTGTTCCAGATTGAAAGCCGCGCGCAGATGTCGATGCTGCCGCGCCTGAAACCGCGCTGCTATTACGACCTGGTGGTGCAGGTGGCCATCGTGCGACCCGGGCCGATCCAGGGTGGCATGGTGCATCCGTATCTGGAGCGGCGCGAGCGGGTGCGCGGCGGCGGCCAGATCGTCTCCGATTACCCCGCCCTGGACCCGGCGCTGGGCCGCACTTTGGGGGTGCCTATCTTTCAGGAACAGGTGATGCAGATCGCCATGATCGCGGCTGACTTCAGCCCCGGCGAGGCCGATGACTTGCGCCGCGCCATGGCCGCCTGGAAGCGCAAGGGTGGCGTTGAGCGTTTTCACCAGCGACTGGTGCAGCGCATGATTGAAAAGGGCTACGACGCCGACTTTGCCGAGCGCATCTTCACGCAGATTCAGGGCTTTGGCG
>CAJAOB010000044.1 GCA_903941205.1 uncultured Burkholderiales bacterium
GTACTCGGGCAGCAGGTGGCGGCGGTTGCTGGTGGCGTAAATCAGCACGTTGGGCGTGGCAGCAGCAATCGAGCCGTCCAGAATGGATTTGAGCGCCTTGTAGCCCGACTCGCCTTCTTCAAAGCTCAGGTCGTCGCAATAGACGATGAACTTTTCCGGCCGGCCAAAGACCAGATCGACGATGTCGGGAAGGTCGGTCAGGTCGTCCTTGTCGACTTCAATCAGGCGCAGACCCCGGGCTGCATATTCGTTCAGGCAGGCCTTGATCAAGGATGATTTTCCGGTCCCGCGCGAGCCCGTCAGCAAGACATTGTTGGCCGGTACGCCACTGACAAACTGCTCGGTGTTGCGCTGGATCTTTTCCTTCTGATCGTCGATTTCCTTCAGGTCCGACAGGCCCAAGGCGCCCAGGTGCTTGACCGGCTCCAGCGCGCCATGGCCGGAGCTGCGCTTGCGGTAGCGAAAGGCGACCGAAGCTTGCCAGTCGGGCGCGCTCAAGGGCTGCGGCAACACCGATTCAATGCGGTTCACCAGGGATTCGACTCGCGCCAGCAGGCGCTCAAAGGACTCGTTCATGGCGTCTCAGTTCTGTCTTCGCTTAAGTATCAGCTTCGGTAATCGGCGTTGATCTTGACGTAGTCATAAGACAGGTCGCAGGTCCAGACGGTGTCGACCGCCTCGCCGCGACCCAGCACCACGCGCACCAGAATCTCGCTTTGCTTCATCACGCGCTGGCCGTCGGCCTCGACGTAATCCACATGCCGGCCGCCGTTCTTGGCCACCAACACATCGTCGAGGTACAGGTCGATCCGGGTCTGATCGAGGTCGTCGATGCCGGCATAACCGACGGCGGCCAGAATGCGCCCGAGGTTCGGGTCGCTGGCAAAAAAAGCTGTTTTCACCAGCGGCGAGTGGGCTATCGCGTAGGCCACCTTGCGGCATTCCTCGCCGCTTTGGCCCCCTTCAACGCGAATGGTGATGAACTTGGTGGCGCCCTCGCCGTCGCGCACGATGGCTTGCGCCAGCTGCTGCGCGATCTCCAGCATGGCGGCTTTCAGGGCCCGGCCGTCCGCGCTTTCAAGCGACTCGATCGGGGCGTGCCGGGCTTGGTGAGTGGCCACCACCACAAAGGAATCATTGGTCGATGTGTCGCCATCGACGGTGACGCGGTTGAACGACCCTTCGGCCAGCTCGCGCGCAAGCTGCGCCATGAGCGCCTGCGGCACGCAAGCGTCAGTGGCCATGAAGCCGAGCATGGTCGCCATATTGGGCCGGATCATGCCCGCGCCTTTGCTGATGCCGGTGATCGTGACGCTGGCACCGCCCAGCGCGATGCGCCTTGAAAACGCCTTGGCCACGGTGTCCGTGGTCATGATGGCTTCGGCGGCGCGGGCCCAGTTGTCAGCCCGGGCGTCAGCCAGCGCGGCCGGCAGTCCAGCGGCAATGCGCTCGTGCGGCAGCGGCTCCATGATCACGCCGGTGGAGAACGGCAGGATTTGCTCAGGGGACAAGTTCAGCTGCTGGGCCAGCGCGATGCAACTGGCGCGGGCGCGCATCAGGCCGTCCGAGCCGGTCCCGGCGTTGGCGTTGCCGGTGTTGATCAGCATGGCGCGAATGCCCTGCGTGGCGCCCGCATGCAGGGCGAGGTTTTCGCGGCAAATTTGTACAGGGGCAGCGCAAAAACGGTTTTGCGTAAAGACCGCGCCGACCGCCGTGCCTTCGTCCAGCAGCAGCACGGCGAGGTCTTTGCGACCGACCTTGCGGATGCCGGCCTCAGCGATGCCCCAGCGGACACCCGGGACGGGATGAAGGTCGGCGGCAGGCGTGGCGAGCAGATTCACGGGCATGGGAGTTCTCCAGA
>CAJAOB010000045.1 GCA_903941205.1 uncultured Burkholderiales bacterium
GCTTTGAGGGCAATATCACCAACATCAACGCCCGCTACACCGTGGTGCGCGCGCTCAGCGGCAAGGAGTCGATTGTTCCGAACGAGATGTTCATCAACAACCGGATTGAAAATCTGTCGCTCGCAGACGCCCGCGCGAAGGTGCCTGTGTTTGTCACTGTGGCTTATGACAGTGACGTCGAACTGGTCACCAAACTTTTGACCGAAGCCGCCTTGTCGCAGCCCAGGATCTTGCGGAGTCCGGCGCCCGAAGTCTTGTTGTCCCGGTTTGGCGCCGATGGGCTGGAGTTCACGCTCAACTTCTGGATCGACGACCCGGACAAAGGGCAGGCTAGCGCTCAGTCAGCGGTCAATCTTGCAGTTCTGAGCGCCTTTCGCGAGCATTGCATAGAAATTCCGTTTCCCCAGCGTGTCCTGCACCATGCGAGCGCCCCCGCCCCCCAGTCGGAACAGCCCGCTCGCGCCAGCTGATTCGGCGTACCCGGTGTTTATGCTTAAAATAGAACGACCGTTCTTTTTTGGTTTGAGCAGTTCTCCCAAGCCAAAAAATGCGAATTGCCTGCGGTAGTCCTGTCCACTTCAAGATGGCCGTTTGTCTTAGCGGGCATGCGTTCCCAAGCGGCTGGGGCGAGGCGCCGGGAGCATAGAATGTTCGGTTTACCTTTACGTCAACGTCAATTAACAATTTCTGGAGACCTCCGATGAAGGTTTTGGTACCCGTCAAGCGCGTGGTGGATTACAACGTCAAGGTGCGCGTCAAGTCTGACGGCACCGGCGTCGACATTGCCAACGTCAAGATGAGCATGAACCCCTTTGACGAAATTGCCGTCGAGGAAGCCACCCGCCTGAAGGAAAAGGGCGTCGTGACCGAGGTCATCGCGGTGAGCTGCGGCGTGACGCAGTGCCAGGAAACCCTGCGCACCGCCATGGCCATTGGCGCCGATCGCGCGATTCTGGTCGATACGGCAGAAGAGCTGCAGCCGCTGGCGGTAGCCAAGCTGCTCAAGGCGCTGGTCGACAAGGAGCAGCCGCAGCTGGTGATTCTGGGCAAGCAGGCGATTGACGATGACTGCAACCAGACCGGCCAGATGCTGGCAGCCTTGCTGGGCTGGCCGCAAGCCACGTTTGCTTCGAAGGTCGAGATCGCCGACGGCAAAGCCATCGTCAGCCGGGAGGTGGACGGCGGCTCGGAAACCCTGTCGCTCACGCTGCCAGCCATCATCACCACCGATTTGCGCCTGAACGAGCCGCGTTACGTGACGCTGCCCAACATCATGAAGGCCAAGAAAAAGCAGATGGACACTTTCAAGCCCGAGGATCTGGGCGTGGACGTGACGCCGCGCATCAAGACCCTCAAGGTCAGCGAGCCGCCCAAGCGCGGCGCCGGCATCAAGGTCGCCGACGTGGCGGCCCTGGTTGATAAATTGAAGAACGAAGCCAAGGTCATCTGACCACTTCTTTCTCCTTGCCCTTCAGGGGGCAGGCAGCAGTCCAAATTTCAGGAGCTAACTCATGACCGCTTTAGTCATTGCCGAACACGACAACGCCAGCATCAAGCCCGCAACCCTCAACACCGTGACCGCGGCCGCCCAGTGTGGTGGTGAGGTTCATGTGCTGGTGGCTGGCTTGAATGCCGCCGCAGCCGCCCAGGCTGCCAGCCAGATCGCTGGCGTTGCCAAAGTGATTCACGTCGAAGGCGAACATTTCGAGCACGGCCTGGCCGAAAACATGGCCGCCCAGGTGCTGGCCCTGGCGCCGGCCTACACGCACATCCTGTTCCCGGCCACGGCCTCGGGCAAGAATATCGCGCCGCGGGTGGCAGCTTGCCTTGACGTGGGGCAAATCTCCGACATCACCAAAGTCGCCAGCGCAGACACCTTCGAGCGCCCGATCTACGCGGGCAACGCGATTGCCACAGTCCAGAGCCTGGACACGGTCAAGGTCATCACGGTGCGAACCACCGGCTTTGACCCGGCGGCGGCCAGCGGCGGCTCTGCCGCTGTGGATGTGCTGACCGGCGCCGCTGACAGCGGCAGATCGAAGTTTTTGGGCAGCGAAATCGCCAAGAGCGACCGCCCCGAACTGACCGCCGCCAAGATCATCGTCAGCGGTGGCCGGGCCCTCGGCAGCGCCGAAAAGTTTGACGAAGTCATGACGCCGCTGGCCGACAAATTGGGCGCGGCACTCGGCGCATCACGCGCCGCGGTCGATGCGGGCTACGCGCCGAACGACTGGCAAGTGGGTCAGACCGGCAAGATCGTGGCGCCGCAGCTCTACATCGCAGCGGGCATTTCCGGTGCCATCCAGCATCTGGCCGGCATGAAAGACAGCAAGGTCATCGTCGCCATCAACAAGGACGCCGAAGCGCCGATCTTCAGCGTGGCCGACTACGGCCTCGAAGCAGACTTGTTCGTCGCTGTGCCCGAGCTGACCGCTTCGCTCTGAGTCTGCAGCCGCCACAAAGCATCCTTCGGGGTGCTTTTTTCTTGGAGCGACCAATAGGGTTCGCCCGCCTTCAGCCTGCCTTTGAACTTTCTGGAGACATCTCATGACTTACACCGCCCCGCTCAAAGACATGCTGTTCGATATCCGCCATCTGGCTGCGATTGATGAACTGGCGAAGATTCCGGCTTTCGAGGAGGCCGGGTTTGAAACAGCGCAAGCGGTGCTCGAGGAATGCGCCAAGTTCAACGAAGGCGTGCTGTCGCCGCTGAACTGGACCGGTGACCAGAATCCGTCGAGCTGGAACAAGGGTGTCGTGACGACCACGCCAGGCTTCAAGGAAGCCTTTCGTCAGTATGTTGAGGGCGGCTGGCAAGGCTTGCAGCATCCGCTTGATTTCGGTGGCCAGGGCCTGCCCAAGACCATAGGCGCGGCCTGCGGCGAGATGCTCAACTCGGCCAACATGAGTTTTGCCCTGTGTCCGCTGCTTACCGATGGCGCCATCGAGGCGCTGCTGACCGCAGGCTCGGACGAGCTCAAGGCCATTTATCTTGAAAAGCTGGTGAGCGGCCAATGGACCGGCACCATGAATCTGACCGAGCCGCAGGCGGGTTCGGACCTGGCCGCGGTGCGCAGCCGCGCCGAGCCGCAGGTTGACGGCAGCTACAAGCTGTTTGGCACCAAGATCTACATCACCTACGGCGAACACGACATGGCCGAGAACATCGTCCATCTGGTGCTGGCGCGTGTGGCCGGTGCGCCCGAAGGCGTCAAAGGCATCAGCTTGTTTGTGGTGCCCAAGTTCATGGTCAAGGCCGATGGGTCGCTGGGCGAGCGCAACGACGTGCATTGCGTCAGCATCGAGCACAAGCTGGGCATCAAGGCCAGCCCGACGGCTGTGCTGCAATATGGCGATCACGGCGGCGCCGTCGGCTACCTCGTTGGGCAGGAGAACCGTGGCCTCGAATACATGTTCATCATGATGAACTCGGCGCGCTACGCCGTCGGCATGCAAGGCATTGCGATTGCAGAGCGGGCCTACCAAAAGGCCGTGCAGTTTGCCAAGGACCGCGTGCAAAGCCGGCCGGTGGACGGCTCGCTGCCCGGCAGCGGCCCGATCATTCACCACCCCGACGTCAAGCGCATGCTCATGACCATGCGCGCCTACACCGAAGCTTGTCGCGCCATGGCCTCGGTGGCCGCCGCGGCTTATGACGCTTCGCATCATCATCCCGATGCCGACACGCGCAAGCAAAACCTGGCGTTTTACGAATTCATGGTGCCGCTGGTCAAGGGCTACAGCACCGAGATGAGCCAGGAAGTCACCTCGCTCGGCGTGCAAGTCCACGGCGGCATGGGTTTCATTGAAGAAACCGGCGCGGCGCAGTACTACCGTGACGCCAAAATTCTGACCATCTACGAAGGCACCACGGCGATTCAAGCCAACGACCTGGTCGGTCGCAAGACCGCACGCGACGGCGGCCAGACCGCCAGGGCGATTGCCGCGCAAATTGAAAGCACCGAAGCGCAGCTGCGCCAGCAAGGCGGCGCGGCCGCGCTGGCCGTGGCCTCGCGCCTGCAGGCTGCCCGCCTGGCGCTGCTGGACGTCATCAACTTTGTGGCCGGCAACACCAAGGCCTCGCCAAACGCCGTGTTTGCCGGCAGCGTGCCTTACCTCATGCTGGCAGGCAACGTGGTCGCTGGCTGGCAAATGGCGCGGGCCCTGCTGGCGGCCGAGCAAGCCTTGGCCGGCGGCGACACCGAGGGTTTTGGTGCGGACTTCATGCGCGCCAAGATCATCACCGCCCGCTTTTATGCCGAGCACTTGCTGACCAAGGCCCCCGGCATGCGCGACAGCATCGTCGAAGGCGCCGACTCTGTGACGGCCCTGGCGCTGGACGCGTTTTAAGCGCAGCCAGCCTTGTGTGAAAGGCTCGCGGCCTGTCGGCTCCGGGCATATGGGCCCCGCGGTAAAGCCCGCTCTGTGGCAGCCCGCAGTTGCCCTGCAAGGCGAGTGGCCCGAAAGCCCTGTGAGATAAAAAAACTGTGATCGGAGACACCATGTCCAGACTTCCCGGGGCCCTCGCCAGCCTGCCTTTGCCCATCATTGGCTCGCCTTTGTTCATCATCAGCAACCCCAAGCTGGTGATTGCCCAATGCATTGCGGGCGTGGTTGGTTCCATGCCGGCGCTCAATGCCCGGCCGGCCTCGCAGCTCGATGAGTGGCTGGCCGAAATTACCGAGACCCTGGCCGCACATGACCGGGCGCACCCCGATGCGCCCGCCGCGCCTTTTGCCATCAACCAGATTGTTCACAAGTCCAACGACAGGCTCGAACACGACATGCAAATGTGCGTGAAGTACAAGGTGCCGATCTACATCACCTCGCTGGGCGCGCGCGAAGACATCAACGCGGCGGCGCACAGTTACGGCGGCGTGGTGCTGCACGACGTGATCAACAACAAGCACGCGCACAAAGCCATTGAAAAGGGCGCCGACGGTCTGATCGCCGTGGCCGCCGGCGCCGGCGGACACGCGGGCGTGAAAAGCCCCTTCGCATTGATTCAGGAAATTCGCCAGTGGTTTGACGGCCCGGTGGCCTTGTCGGGTGCTATTTCCACCGGTGGCGCCGTGCTGGCCGCCCAGGCCATGGGCGCTGATTTCGCTTACATCGGCTCGGCTTTCATCGCGACCGAGGAGGCTCGTGCTTCAGAGGCTTACAAGCAGGCCATCGTCGAGAGCAATTCAGACGACATCATCTACAGCAACCTGTTTACCGGCGTGCATGGCAATTACCTTGCACCGTCCATCCGCGCGGCCGGCATGGACCCTGAAAACCTGCCCGAGAGCGATCCCACCGCCATGAATTTCGGCGGCAGCGCGACCAAGGCCTGGAAAGACATCTGGGGCTGCGGTCAGGGCATAGGCGCGATCGACAAGGTGCAAAGCACGGCCGACTATGTCTTGCAGCTCAAGCGCGAGTACCAAGCGGCACGCAGCCGAATTTGCGCCTGAAAGCGCTGCCCCATAGGGTGCGCCAAGGCACCAATTTGGCGTAAACCCATGAAAAATGGCACCCATGAGGTGCCATTTTCCTGGGCGGCTGGTTTTCAGGCGCTGAAGAAGTTCTTCAACTTGTCGGTCCAGCCTTCTTCGGTGGGCGAGTGCTTGGCGCCGCCTTTCTTCAAGGATTCGTCAAAGTCCTTGAGCAGCTTGCGCTGGTGCTCCGTGAGCTTGACCGGCGTCTCGACGGCGATGTGGCAATACAGATCGCCCGGATAGCTGGAGCGAACGCCCTTGATGCCCTTGCCGCGCAGGCGGAACTGCTTGCCCGCTTGCGTGCCTTCCGGAATGTCGATAGCCGCCTTGCCAGACAGCGTGGGTACTTCGATTTCGCCGCCCAGCGCAGCGCGTGGGAAACTGATCGGTACGACGCAATGCAGGTCGTCGCCCTCGCGCTCGAAAATAGCGTGCTTTTTGATGCGAATCTCGATGTACAGGTCACCAGGTGGTCCGCCGTTGGTGCCTGGCTCGCCGTTGCCGGTGGAGCGGATGCGCATGCCGTCGTCAATGCCGCCCGGAATCTTGACTTCCAGCGTCTTGTTGGTCTTGGTCTTGCCCACGCCGTGGCAGGCCACACAGGGTTCGGCGACCAGCTTGCCGCTGCCCTTGCACTGCGGGCAGGTTTGCTGAACGCTGAAAAAGCCCTGGCGCATTTGCACCACGCCATGACCGTGGCAGGTGGTGCAGGTCGCCACCATGGTGCCGGGCTTGGCGCCGTTGCCGTGGCAGGTCCTGCAATCGTCCCAGCTCGGGATGCGGATTTGGGCATCCTTGCCGGTCGCGGCTTCTTCCAGCGTGATTTCCATGGCGTAACTGAGGTCGCCCCCGCGGTAGACCTGACGGCCGGCGCGCTGCTTGCCGCGACCGCCGCCGCTGAAGACGTCGCCAAAGATATCCCCAAAGGCTTCGGCAAATCCACCAAAGCCTTCCCCGCCGCCCGCCCCGCCGCGCATGTTCGGGTCCACGCCGGCATGGCCGTATTGGTCGTAGGCAGCGCGCTTGGTGCTGTCCGACAGCATCTCGTACGCTTCCTTGGCTTCTTTGAACTTTTCCTCGGAGGCCTTGGAGCCGTCGCCCTGGTTGCGGTCAGGGTGATGCTTCATTGCCAGCTTGCGGTAGGCTTTCTTGATGTCCTCGTCGCTGGCGTTCTTGGGCACACCCAGTGTGTCGTAATAGTCTTTTTTGGCCATGAAACTGCGTGTTCAGTGAAAAATTTCCGGGGTTCCGGATGCAGGAAAGCGGAATCCGGGTTCCGCCCTTGATTCCGCTTTGAGGCAACGGACCGAAGTCCGAAGAGAGGTCTTAAGCCTTTTTGACTTCCTTGACTTCGGCGTCCACGACATTATCGTCGGCCGCTTTTGCGCCACCTTCGTTGCTGGCACCACCGGCTGCACCGCCCGGGCCGGCGGCCGCAGCTTGCTCGGCTTGGCTGGCCTGCATGTCAGCATACATTTTCTCGCCCAGCTTCTGACTGGCTTCCATCAGGGCCGCGTTCTTGCCTTCGATGGCGGCCTTGTCTTCGGCCTTGAGCGCTTCTTCCATATCGGCAATAGCCTTTTCGATCTTCTCTTTCTCGCTGGCATCGAGCTTGTCGCCATACTCGCCCAGCGACTTGCGCACGCTATGGACCATGGCTTCGGCATTGTTCTTGGCTTGCACGAACTCGACTTTTTCCTTGTCGGCCGCTGCGTTGAGTTCAGCGTCCTTGACCATCTGCTGAATCTCGGCTTCGCTCAAACCCGAGTTGGCCTTGATGGTGATCTTGTTTTCCTTGCCCGTGCCCTTGTCTTTGGCACCCACGTGCAAGATGCCGTTGGCGTCGATGTCAAAAGACACCTCGATCTGCGGCGTACCGCGCGCGGCCGGTGGAATGCCTTCAAGGTTGAACTCGCCCAACGCCTTGTTGCCCGAGGCAATTTCGCGTTCGCCCTGGAATACCTTGATGGTCACTGCCGGCTGGTTGTCTTCGGCGGTGGAGAAGGTCTGTGCAAACTTGGTCGGGATGGTCGTGTTCTTTTTGATCATCTTGGTCATCACGCCGCCCATGGTCTCGATGCCCAGTGACAAAGGCGTGACGTCGAGCAGCAGCACGTCGGTGCGGTCACCC
>CAJAOB010000046.1 GCA_903941205.1 uncultured Burkholderiales bacterium
TCCGGTGCCGTGGCCAGTGCCCGCGCGATCGAGATGCGCTGGCGTTGTCCGCCTGAGAACTGGTGCGGGTACTTGACCATGTCGAGCGGCGACAAGCCGACCGACTTGAGCAATTCGGCAACTCGCGCTTTCAACTCATCCGCATCCTTGATCAGGCCATGCTCCTTGAGCGGCTCGCCAATGATGTTGTCCACGGTCCAGCGCGGGTTCAGGCTGGCGTAGGGGTCCTGAAAAATCATCTGGATGCGCTTGCGCATCTTTTGGGCGTCGGGCGACTTGAAGGCGGCATGGGCGTCTTGCCCGTCGAATGTCAGGCCACCGCGCGTGGGCTCATACAGGCCCACCAGCAAGCGCGCCACGGTGCTTTTGCCGCAGCCGGACTCGCCCACCAGGGCCAGGGTTTTGCCGCGCTCGATCTCGAAGCTCACGCCATCCACGGCGTTCAGCATCTGGCGCGGTTTGCGCTCGATCACGCGGTTCAGCCAGGGGGCCGAGACGTCAAAGGTTTTGGCCAGGTCGTGCGCGATGACCAAAGGAGCCGATTTGCTCATGCTGCGCTCCCGTCGTGCAGCCAGCAGGCCGCGCGGTTGGCGCCCGCCTGGACCAGCTCGGGTCGCTCTTGCCGGCAGCGGTCAAAGGCCCTGGGGCAACGCGGGTTGAAAGCGCAGCCGCCAGGAATGGCGTTCAGGCGCGGCATGGCGCCGTCGATCTGGTTCAGGCGTTCGCGCTCACTGTCCATGTCGGGAATCGAGGCCATCAGGCCTGCGGTGTAAGGGTGTGCCGGTTGGTTGATGACATCGTGCACCGGACCGATTTCGGCCACACGCCCGGCGTACAGCACAGCCACCCGGTCGCAGGTTTCGGCGATCACGCCCATGTCGTGCGTGATCAGCATCACGGCAGCGCCGCGGTCTTTGCAGACTTTTTTGAGCAAGCTGATGATCTGCGCCTGAATCGACACATCAAGCGCCGTGGTGGGCTCGTCGGCCACGATCAGTTGCGGCTCGGCCGCCAGAGCCAGTGCGATCACCACGCGCTGGCGCATACCGCCCGAGAACTGGTGCGGGTAGTGGTCAATGCGCTCTTCGGCGGCAGAAATGCCGGTGTCTTTGAGCAGGTCAATAGCGCGTTGCCTGGCCTCTTTGGGGGACACGGGCAGGTGGGCCAAAATCGTCTCGGTCAGTTGCCGGCCGATGGTGTACAGCGGGTTGAGCGAGGTCAGCGGGTCCTGAAAAATCGCGCCGATCTTGCGACCCCGGATGTGGCGCATCTGGTCAGCGCTCAGGTGGTCGATGCGCTGGCCTTCCAGCAAAATCTGGCCGCTGGCCACCATGCCCGGTGGCTCCAGCAGGCCGATGATGGCGGCACCGGTGAGTGATTTGCCTGCGCCCGATTCACCCACCACACCCAGAATTTCTCCGGGTGCGATGTCAAAGGAAATGTCGTCCAGCGCACGCAAAGTGCCGTGGCGGTTGGGAAACTCCACCACCAGATTTTTGACTTGTAAAAGACTCATCGCAATCTCGGGTTCAGCGCATCGCGCAACCAGTCACCCAGCAAGTTGACTGACAGGGCGATCAGCACCAGCATCAGCCCCGGAAAAATCGTGATCCACCATTCGCCCGAAAACAAATAGTCGTTGCCCACCCGGATCAGGGTGCCCAGCGAGGGCGACGTGGGCGGCGCACCCACACCTAGAAATGACAGTGTGGCCTCGGTGATGATGGCCGTGGCCACCTGAATGGTGGCCAGCACCATGACCGGGCCCATCACGTTGGGCATCACATGCTTGAACATGATGCGCAAGTGCGCCACGCCCGTCACGCGGGCGGCTTGCACATATTCCTTGTTGCGCTCGACCAGCGTGGTGCCGCGCACCGTGCGGGCGTATTGCACCCAGCCGGTCAGCGAGATCGACAGGATCAGCACGCCAAAAGCCAGCGACTCGTGCGCGTTGGGAAACAGGGCGCGTCCCACACCCGCGATCAACAGGGCCACCAAAATTGCCGGAAAAGACAGCATCACATCGCACAGGCGCATCAGCAAGGCATCAATCCAGCCGCCCCTAAAGCCAGCCAGCAAACCCAGTCCCACACCGACCACCACCGACAGCAGCACAGACGCCAGGCCCACCACCAAAGAAATGCGCGAGCCGTAAATCAGGGCCGACAAAATGTCGCGGCCCTGGTCATCGGTGCCCAGCAAGAATTTGGAACTGCCGCCGTCCAGCCAGGCGGGTGGCAAGCGGGCGTCGCTCAGCTCCAGCGTGGCCAGGTCGAAGGGGTTGGTGGGCGCGACCCAGCCGGCAAAGACCGAGCAAAAAAGGCAAATAAAGGCCATGCCAGCCGCCAGCATCGCCGTGGGCGACTGGCGAAAGCTGTAACCCACATCGCTGTTGAGCCAGCGTTTTAATACGTTCATTGCTTACTTGATGGTGATGGACTTGAAGGGCATGTAGTTATCACCCCGCTGAACCAGTGTGACATTTTTGCCAGTGCCCCAGGCCAGGGCTTGCTGGTGCAATGGCAAATGGCCGATGTCGTCGCTGTGCAACTGGAACACTTCGCGGATCATGGCGTTGCGCTTGGCTTGGTCGGTCTCGCTCTGAATCTTGACCGTCAGCTCATCCACCTTCGGGTTGCAATAAGCGCCCAGGTTGAACTGGCCCGTGCCCTTGTCGTCCACACAGCGCATGAGCGCATTCAGCGCGTTGTGCGCGTCGTAGGTGCTGGGTGTCCAGCCCAGCAAATAAAAGCTGGTGTCCCGGCGCAATATTTTGGGGAAATACGTGCCCTTGGTTTCGGCCTTCAGGTTGATGGTGATGCCCACTCGCGCCAGGTTGGCAGCCACAGCCTCGCAGATCTGGCCGTCGTTCACATAGCGGTCGTTCGGGCAGTTCATGTCCACCGTGAAACCTGTGGGGTAACCGGCCTCGGTCAGCAGCTTTTTAGAAGCATCGGGGTCAAAGGGCAGGCGCTTGTTCAGGTCGGGGCTGTAACCGTTGATGCCAGGGCCCACCATCAGGGCGCTGGTGTTGGAGGCGCCGCGCATCACGGTGCGCTTGATGCCTTCGATGTCAATTGCCTGGTAGAAGGCCTGGCGCACGCGCTTGTCCTTGAAGGGGTTTTTGCCCTTCACGCTGGAGTACAGCAGTTCGTCGCGCTTTTGGTCCATGCCCAAAAAGATGGTGCGCAGCTCGGGGGCCACCAGGGCGCGCGTCTTGGCGCCGCTGTTGATGCGGGGCACGTCTTGCACTGGCACCGGCTCCATCACGTCGATCTCGCCCGACAGCAAAGCCGCCACACGGGTGGGGTCGTTGGCAATCACAGAGAAGATCACTTGATCGATATTGCCTTCGATCTTGCCCCAGTAGTTGCCATTGCGGACAAAGGTGGTGCGGATGTTGGGCTGGCGTTCGCGCAGGCGGTACGGGCCGGTGCCGTTGGCGCGAAACGAGGCGGCGTTTTCAATGCCCTTGCGGCGGTCTACGGGGCGTGTGGCCTGGTTGTCCTCGCACCATTTCTTGCTCATGATGTAAACCGTGGACAGCACGTTGGGCAGGATGGGGAAGGGGGCTTTGGTCTCGATCTCGACGGTGTGGCTGTTGATCTTGCGCACTTCCTTGATGTCGTTGGTGTTGCTGCGCATGTCCGAGCCTTCGCCCGCCGCGCGGTTGATCGAGAACACCACGTCATCGGCGGTGAAAGGCGTGTCGTCATGAAAGCGCACGTTCTTGCGCAACTCAAAACGCCACACGGTGGGTGCTGTTTGCTTCCACGAAGAGGCCAGACCGGGTTCAAACTTCAGGTCTTTGCTCACGCCCACCAGGGATTCGTAAACATTGTTGGTCACACTCAGTTGCAGCGACTCGTTCAGGGAATGCGGGTCCATGGACAAGGCATCGCCCTGGTTGGCGATGCGCACGGTCGCGGCTTGCGCAGCGCCCAGCGAAAAGACGGCGGCGATGGCCGCAGCCACCATGGAACGGGACAGTTTGGAAGTTCGCATGAAAGACTCCTGAGGTTGGAAATGGTTGATTGCCAGGTTTAAGTGGCGGCGCCAAGAGGCAAAGCCTGTTCGACCAGACTGGCGTGCAAGGCGGCGCCCAGGGGCAAGATGTCGTCGTTGAAGTCGTACCGGCTGTTGTGCAAAGGGTGCGGGCCGGGGCCGTGTGGCAAGCCCTGCCCGATGCGGATATAGGCCCCGGGTCTGGCCTGCAGCATGAAGGAAAAATCTTCACCGCCCATGCTGGGCAGCATGTTGCGCCAGACCTTGTCTTCCCCCACCAGGCCAGCGGCCACATCGGCGGCGAACTGAGCCTCTGGCACGGTGTTCACCGTGGCGGGATAGGTGCGCTCGTAACGGAGTTCTGCGCAAGCGCCCAAGCCCTGGGCGATTCCCGTGCACAAGTTGCGCAGGCGTTCTTCGATGTAGTCTTGCACGCCCTCGCTGTAAGTGCGCACGGTGCCCACCAGAGTCACTTCGCCCGGGATCACGCTCATGGCGCCCGGATGGCCGCCCTGCATAGAGCAAATGCTCACCACCGCCTGGTCAAACGCTGACAGGTTGCGGGCCACCACGCTTTGCGCGGCGGTAATGATGTGGCCAGCCACCAGCACCGGGTCTATGGCCTGGTGCGGTCGTGCACCATGACCGCCCTTGCCGCGAATGAGGATTTCGATGCGGTCCACCGCGGCCTGCATGGGCCCGGGGGTGATGCCGATAACGCCCAAAGGCGTTTCAGGCGAGTTGTGCTGGGCAAAAACTTTTTCGCAGGCGAAGCGATCAAACAAGCCGTCTTCCATCATGGCACGGGCACCTGCGTAGCCTTCTTCGCCCGGCTGAAAAATCAGCACCGCCGTGCCGTCAAAGCGGCGGGTCTCAGCCAGATACCGGGCAGCGCCCATCAGCATGGCGGTGTGGCCGTCGTGGCCGCAGCCGTGCATCAGCCCGGGTTTGGACGATTTCCAGGCGCACTCATTGAACTCGGTCAACGGCAGCGCGTCCATGTCGGCACGCAGGCCGATCATGCGGCCCGGGTTACCGGCCGAACGGCCCGCCCCGTGCACCAAAGCCACCACGCCGGTTTTGCCGATGCCGGTGTGAATGCTGTCGACACCACACAGCTTCAGGCCTTCAGCCACCCGGCCGGAGGTGTAAACCTCTTCAAAGCCCAGCTCGGGGTGGGCGTGCAAGTCGCGCCTGAAAGCCGTGAGTTCCGGGTGAAACTGCGCAATGCGCGCAAATGCAGTGCCACGCCCCAACACCGATTGCAAGGCTGCGCCCATGCTCAATGCCCACCGGTCTTGCCCACCCGCAAGCGGGGATCGACCACAAAGTAGAGCAAGTCCACCACCAGGTTGATGACCACAAAAATCAGGGCAATCAGGCACAGGTAGGCGGCCATGACCGGGATGTCTGCAAAGGTCACCGCCTGAATGAACAGCAGGCCCATGCCGGGCCACTGGAACACGGTTTCGGTGATGATGGCAAACGCGATCAGGCCGCCGAGCTGCAAACCGGTGATGGTCAGCACGGGCACCAGCGTGTTTTTGAGCGCATGGCCGAAGTGAATGGTCCGGTTGGACAAGCCCCGGGCACGTGCGAACTTGATGTAATCGGTTCGCAGCACTTCCAGCATCTCGGCGCGCACCAGCCGCATGATCAGTGTCAGCTGAAAAACCGCCAGCGTGACCGCGGGCAACACAATGTGGTGCCATCCTTTGGCCGTCATCAGGCCGCTGGACCACCAACCCATCTGCACCACCTCGCCCCGGCCAAAGCTCGGAAACCAGCCCAGCATCACGGCAAACACCAAGATCAGCAAAATGCCAATCAGGAAGGTGGGCAAGGACACGCCCAGCAGCGACACCGTCATGATCAGCTGGCTGGCCCAGGTGCCGCGGCGCAGCGCCGCATAAACCCCCATGGGAATGCCAATCACCAGGGCCAGCGTGGCGGCCACAAAAGCCAGCTCCAGGGTAGCGGGCAGGCGCTCGGCGATCAAGCGCGAGACCTTGGCACCCTGGCGCAAGCTCAAACCAAACTCGCCCTGCACGGCGTTGGCCAAAAAGTGGCCAAACTGCACAAAGAAAGGCTGGTCCAGGCCCAGGTCGGCACGCAGCGACTCGATCTGCTCCTTGGTGGCGTCTTGCCCCAGCAAAAACACCACCGGATCACCCACATACTGAAACAGCAAAAAGGCGATGAACGCCACCGTGACCATGACGACCACGGCCTGAATCAGCCGCTGCAGGATGAAAGCGAGCATCAGTTGACTTTGATCTGCGACCAGTCGAGGCGGTTGTCAGGCCGATGCACCACATCCACGTTTTTCTTCATGGCCCATGGGATCACCTGATTGTGCAGGGGAATGTGCGCCACCGTGTCGTTTTGCAATTGCAGGCCTTCGGTCAGCAAGCGGTTGCGCACCTGCAAGTCGGTCTCGGTTTTGACACGGTCCACGATGTAGTCCATGCGCGTGTTGCTGTAGCGGCCCACGTTGTAGTTGCCATCCCCGCCTGTGCCCACGGTGCGCACCAGGGACTGCAGGCTGTACAAGCCGTCAAAAGTCGGCACGCCCCAGCCCAGCATGTAAATGCTGGCTTCGTAGCGTTGGATCATCGGGAAATACGTCACCAGCGGCATGGTGCGCAGCTTGGCCTTGATACCCACTTTGGCCCACATGGCCGTGATGGCCTGGCAAATTTCTTCGTCGTTGATGTAGCGGTTGTTGGGGCAGGCAAAGTCCACCTCAAAACCGTTGGGATAACCGGCTTCAGCTAACAGCTTTTTAGAAGCGTCCTGCGAATACGGGAAACGGGTGTCTACCGCTTTGGTCCAGCCATTGACCTGCGGGGCCACCAGTGCACCGGTGGTTTGTGCCAGCCCACGCATGGTCACGCGCTGGATGGTGTCGATGTCAATCGCCTGGTAAAGCGCTTTGCGCACTTTGACATCTTTCAGGGGGTTTTTGCCCTTGACGCTGGAGCCGGGCAATTCGTCGCGCAGCTGGTCCATGCCCAAAAAGATGGTGCGGTTTTCAATACCGTCGACCACTTTCAGGTTGGCGTTGTTGCGCATGCGACCCAAGTCTTGCGGGCTGGGGTCCAGCACAAAGTCAAGCTCGCCAGACAGCAAGGCCGCAGCACGCGTGGCTTCGTTCTTGATGGGCGTGTAGATGATTTCGGTCACATTGCTGGGCACTTCAGACCAGCCCCACCAGTTGGGGTTTTTCACCAGCACCAGCTTCTGGTCGGGCTGCCATTCTTTGACCATGTAAGCGCCGCTGCCCAAGGCATTGCGGTGGGCAAAGTTTTCTTCTTTGACTTTGATGTCTTTGGGTTCAACCGACTTGTTCTTTTCAGCCCAGGCCTTGCTCATGATGCGCAGCTCGGTCAACTGGTTCAGCATCACCGGGTTGGGACCACTGAGAATAATGTCCACGGTGTTGGCATCGACCTTGACGATGCGGCTGAAGCCCTGGGTGTAAACAGTGAAGTTGGAGGTTTTGGCGCGGGCTCGGTCCAAAGAAAACACCACGTCGTCGGCCGTCAGCGGCGAGCCGTCGCTGAACTTCACGCCTTTGCGCAAATTAAACCGGTACTGGGTGCCCGAGATCTCCTTCCAGGAGGTGGCCAGCTTGCCTTCCACCTTGAACGTATTGCTGTTGTAGTACACCAGCGAGTCAAAGATGGCGGCATGAACGCCGTTGCCCAAGGCATTGTTTTGCGAATGGATGTCCAGCGTGGGAATGTCGCTGGCACTGGACCATTTGAAAGGTTTGGCCTGTGCCAGGCCAGGGGCCAGGCAGGCGGCCAAGGCCAGGGAAATCATCAAGGGCTTGGCTTGAGACGGGAAACGGGACATCGAATTCATCATATTCACCTTATTCATTTGATTCAACAAAAACGGTGACTATGCAACATTCGGGCCATAGCAAGGGAGAGGGAATTCCCCCAAATGGCCGGTTTCACACAGCGCTGGCACGGGCTGGCGCTCTGTTGTCAAGCAAGGAAGACGAAGTAGACCTGGGACCCTCAGGCAGGCGTGTTGCAGAGCTCAGCACTCAGGGATGCTTGTGCAAGCTGCCAGCATCCTGATAAAACTTTGGTGTTCCTCTTTGCGTCGATCGCCGGACCGCGTGGCGTCGTCGTCATCGACCCGAGCCAGGGCGGTGACTGAGCTTGCCGGTGGCGCGCGGGCTTAGTGCAGCGTTGGCTGTCAAGCCATCTCTTAGCCGTCCGTTTTCCTGGCACCGAAATGCATGCGCGATCCGATCAGCGGTATGCCAAACATCAGCGCTGTTGCCGTGTTGAGCAGCACGTTGCCCCACACGCCATGGGCGACTGAAAAGCAGGTGTCGATCAGGTACCACCCTAGCAGCGGCCAGGCAATCGCGTTCCACGCGAAGCGCTCGCCTCTCATGAACGGTCCGCGCGCCAGGATGATGTTGGTCAGCATCCATCCCGCCATCACGGCCCCGATGATGCCGTTGGCAAACCGGAGATAACCCAGCACTTCATTGGGCACCGGCACGGGGCTGACCGCTTGTTTAAAGTACACGAGGTAGAACAGCGATTCGCCAAGGGGCGGCAGCAGCATCAGTACCGCGCTTAATCCGAGCACGATGAATGAAGCGGCCTGAATCAGGCGCGACCACATGAGCAGCGCCTGGAAGTTTGCTTGATTTAGATGGTTTTGCATGATTTCCAGGTGGGCTGGAGTGTGAGTGCCTTGACGCCTCACTGGGCGGCGGTGCCCCTCAAGGCCAGGCCGGGGCAGGGCGGATTGAGCGTTGAACCCACAGTCACTTCTATGGTGATCCTGATAGTAACCGTAATCCACCAGGATGGCATCTCGTGCTCTAAGGCAAAAGTCAGACGCCAGTCGCCATAGACGCTGACTGACGAATGACCGGGCGCGATCCCAAAAATTCGTCCCAAACCCCGTTCTGTCTCAGAACTTAATGACTGTTGAAGCCGTGGTGCGGCCCTGGTGGCAGGCGAAAAATTGGGGTTTCAGGGCCGTACGTAGTGAACGGTTTTGCAGGACGAGGTGCCTGGGTTAACGAGCGTCGCCGTCATCCTCCGAACTGTCGGATTGGGTGATTTTGGTGGCCGCTCAATTCATTCAAGCAGGGTGTGGCCTTCGCTCTCCGGTGAGTCCGCAGGGTCGGACCGGCTTGGTGTCTGGCTTGGGTTCGTCGTTGATCAAGCCGACTGATGGCCGCGTCACGAAATCGCTTCACGGTTTCAGTGTTGGGCCCATGCCTTGCTTGCGTAGCAATTGTGGGGACAGGAATGTGATGGCCTGAAAGTGTGTCAAGAAGATCGGGCCTTGCAAATGGCGCAGCAAGTCTGTGTCCTTGAGGCGATCCATGACCGGTCCCTTGACTTCGGAAAGATGCAGCGCGATACCCGAGTCGCGCAAGCGATGTTCGATGGCTTCCAGACTTTCCAGCGCGCTGGCGTCTATGTCATTGATGGCCGAGCACTGAAGTACCACATGGCGCAGCGAGGGCCGCTCTGCAACGGCGTCGTTGATGTAGTCTTCCAGCGCGCGCGCATTGGCAAAGTAGAGACTCTCATCAACGCGCAGGCTCAGGATTTGCGGATCGACCAGCACATCATGGCGCAGTACGTTGCGAAAGTGCTCGGTGCCGGGCACGAGCCCGACGGTGGCAATGTGTGGGCGACTGGTGCGGTGAAGGAAAAGTGCCAGCGAAACGGCCACGCCCACCACCAGCCCGACCTCCACCCCTTGCGCCAGCGTCGTCAACATGGTTGCGAGCACCGCGATGAAGTCGGGGCGGGAATATCCCCAGGTGCGCTTGAGAATGCGCAGGTCCACCAGGGAAAGTACCGCCACTATGATGGTCGCGGCCAGCGTGGCCTGCGGCAGGAAATGGAGCGCGGGCGTCAGAAAGAGTGAGGCCAGGGTAATGCCCACTGCGGTGTAAACGCCGGCTGCAGGCGTCTGGGCGCCGGCATCGAAGTTCACCACCGAACGCGCAAAGCCCCCGGTGACCGGGAAACCACCGGTGAAGGCTGCTGACAGATTGCTCGCGCCCAGCGCGACAAGTTCCTGGTTGGGCTCGATCCGCTGGCGCCGCTTGGCGGCCAGTGTCTGCCCGACCGACACCGATTCCACAAAACCGACCACGCTGATCAGCAGCGCGGGCACTGCCAGCGACTGCCAGAGCGCCAGGTCCCACACCGGCAGGGTCAGGGGCGGCAGACCCTGGGGCACGTTACCCACCACCTTGAGGCCCTGGCCCTTCCAGTCCAGGGCCCAGGCCAGCACGGTGGTCACGGCAATGGCGGCCACCGGGCCGGCTTTGGCCAGCACATCGGCCAGACGAGCCTTGAGCCCCAGTCGGATCAGCAGCGGCTTGAGCCCCTTGCGAACCCAGAACAGAAACGCCGTAGCCAGCACGCCCACCACCAGCGTGAGCCCGTGGGTATGCGGCGCTTGAAGAATCAGTGCTTGCGTCAGCTCGATGAAGTTATGCCCCTCGGCCTTCACTCCCATCAGGGTCTTGAGCTGGCTGGCCGCAATCAGCAGGCCCGAAGCCGAAATGAAGCCGGAGATGACCGGATGGCTCAAGAAGTTGGCCAGAAAACCCAGCCGCAGCACGCCCATGAGCAGCAGTATGGCGCCCGACAGAAAAGCCAGCGTGATGGCCACTGCCCAGTAAGCGGGGGTACCGGCGACCGCATGCTGACCGATGGCCGCCGCCGTCATGAGCGAGACCACCGCCACCGGGCCGACTGCCAACACCCGACTGGTGCCGAACACGGCGTAGAGCAGCAGTGGCGCCACGCTGGCGTACAGCCCCACCTCGGGCGGAAGACCAGCCAGCAAGGCGTAGGCAAGGCTTTGCGGGATCAGCATGATGGTCACGATGAGCGCGGCCACCAAGTCGCTGATCAGCGTCTCACGCCCGTATTGCCGCCCCCAGCCCAGGATGGGCAGCGAAGGCAGCAGGCTGGCAGCTTTTTTGGCGGCGGCTCGCATCAATTCACCATTTCGGAGCTGACCATCCACTCGCGGCCCTTGAGCATCGCGTCCCAATAGAGCGGCGGCAGGATGCGTTTCTTGAGGCGCCAGGCGAGCGCCCAGGCACGGGCGCTGTCGATCAGCCACTTGGGAAAGCCGAGCGCCAGCTTGCCGTCGCAGGTGAGCTCAGTCAGCACGATCTTGCCGCACTCCACCGTCAGCGGGCAGCAGCCGTAGCCGGCTCGATCCGCCGTCCCGGTGATGCCGGGCAGCGCCAATTTGCCGGCGCTGGACAGGGCCCACATCGTGGTGGAACGCATGCCGGACCGACAGTAAGCCAGCACCGGCCTGGGCAGTTCCTCCACGGGTTGCCCTAAGACCGTACCCTGCTCGTCGCTGACCTTGCCTGCCTCGGCGGGCAGGTAGCGGGCCTGCAGGCCCGGTGCGTGAGCCGCCTGCGCGATTTCCTCAAAGCCGGTCTGGTCGGCACTTTCGCCGTCTGGCCGGTTGCAGATGATGGACTTGAAACCGGCTTGGGTGACGGGGGCCAGGTCGGCCACCGAAATTTGTGCCGCCACAGACAGCACGGGCGTCAGAAGCCTGGTTTCCATGTCAGATCATCCTTTCAGGGATAGTTAAGGTGCAGCCGTCTCAGGTGCGCGGGGCTTGTGGATGAAACGGTCAGCCGCCTCGAACAGCAGCATGCCGGCAATCATGGCCACCACGAACACAGCGGCCTTGGGCTGCCCAGAAAACATGGACACCAGCCCCGGCCCGGGACAAAAGCCCGCCAGACCCCAGCCCGCGCCGAAGGCCAGGGCGCCGACCACCAGCCGGCGATCAATCTGCTTGGCCTTGGGCAGGTGCAGGGCGCCGCCCAGAAAGTTGGTCGTCCGCTTCTTGGCCACCGCGAAGGCGAAAACCCCCACCATGATGGCGCCTCCCATCACCAGAGCCAGCGATGGATCCCAGGTTCCGAACAGGTCCAAAAAGCCCAGCACCTTGCCCGGATCAGTCATTCCCGAGAGCAAAAGGCCCATGCCGAAGAGCAGGCCGGCGACAAATTCACTGATTCTTTGCATGTTGCGACTCCTTAAAACAGATGACGAACCACAAACACCATGGCAAAACCGGCCCCCATGAAGGTCAGGGTTGCCACCAGCGAGCGCGGCGACAGGCGGGAGAGGCCGCAGACGCCGTGTCCGCTGGTGCAGCCCGAGCCATAGCGCGTGCCCAGCCCCACCAGAAGGCCGGCTGCGACGATCAGCGCGTAGCTCGCATCAATGCGCGGAGCAGATATGACACCTGCTGGTGCCAACCAGGCAAACACAGCGGGTGCTGCGGCCATGCCCAGCAGGAAGAAAATCCGCCAGCCAATGTCGCCCCTGCGAGGTGAAAGCAGTCCACCCAGAATGCCGCTGATGCCCAGAATGCGGCCGTTGAACAAGATGAAGATGGCCGATGCCAGCCCCAGCACGATGCCGCCAATCAATGATGCCCACGGCGTGAAATGAGTCCAATCAATTACCATTTTTTACCCCTTAAGCTGACCGCAAAATTGACCATAAAGCACCTCCATCACGGCTAGCGCCTGTGGGCTGGAGATCTGGTAGTAGATGTTCTTGCCCTCGCGGCGGGTGCTCACCAGCGCTTCTTCGCGCAGCACGGTGAGCTGCTGCGAGAGCGTAGGCTGCACGATGCCCAGCATTTCTTCCAGCTCTCCGACCCGCCTTTCACCCTGGCTGAGCTGGCAAAGAATCATCAGGCGATCGGCGTTGGCCAATACCTTCATGAGCCTGCAGGCCTGTCCAGCCGCTGCCTGCATTTCAGACAGCTCCAACATCACTGAATTCATCGATGCCTCCTGTGTTTGGCTTGAAATTCGCGCTTCTTCCACGCTTTTTTCATGCTTTTGATTCCATCGTGATTTATAGTCTATTGACAAATAAACTATCTGTCAATAGACTATAAAAATCTTAATCAAAAAAGGAGGCCAGCATGACCACATCCAGCGCCAAACCTCAGGTGCATGGCATCTTTGACCCTGCCACCTGGACCGTGACCTATGTGGTGCACCAAGGCCCTGGCACGGCCTGCGCCATCATCGACTCGGTGCTCGATTACGACCCCAAGTCCGGTCGCACCCGCCACACTTCGGCGGCCAAGGTGATTGATTACGTTCGCAGCAACCGCTTGCAGGTGCAATGGATTCTTGAAACCCACGCCCATGCCGACCATCTGACCGCCGCCTCCTACCTGAAGGCCCAGCTGGGCGGCAAAACCGCGATTGGCAGTCACATCACCACCGTGCAGCAGGTATTCAAGGGCATTTTTAACCTCGAGCCCGGCTTTGCGGTGGACGGCTCGCAGTTTGACCACCTGTTTGCTGAAGACGAGGAAATCAAGGTGGGTGAACTCAGCGGCAAGACCCTCTACGTGCCTGGCCACACCCCGGCCTGCGTGGCCTATCAGTTTGGCGACGCCGTGTTCGTCGGCGATACCCTGTTCATGCCTGACGTGGGCACCGCCCGCTGCGATTTCCCGGGGGGTGACGCCAAGGCCTTGTATGCATCCACGCGCAAGCTCCTGAGCCTGCCTGCGGATACCCGCCTCTTCATGTGCCACGATTACCCGCCGAACGGCCGTGAGGTGTCCTTCGAGAGCACCGTGGCCGAACAGCGCGCGCGCAATATCCACGTGCATGACGGCATCACCGAAGCCCAGTTCGTTGAAATGCGCACCCGGCGAGACGCTGGGCTGGAAATGCCGGTGCTGATCCTGCCGGCCGTGCAGATCAACATCCGCGCCGGTGAAATGCCGCCCAAGGAAGCCAACGGCGTGGCTTACGCCAAAATTCCCCTGAATGCGCTCTGAGATGGCTGGACTCAGTCACCCTCAGGCGACTTGGGACAAGCGCTTTTCAACGCCCGACTACGTATTTGGCGAGGAGCCCAACGCATTTTTGGTCGCTCAAACCGCTGCTTCGGGTCAGGGCCGAGCCCTGGCTTTGGCCGACGGCGAAGGGCGCAACAGCGTGTGGCTGGCCCGACAAGGTTTTACCGTGGACGCGTTTGATTTTTCTGCGCCTGCCGTGGAAAAAGCCAAGGCCCTCGCTGCAAAACACCGGGTCAAGGTGAACTTCAGTTGCACCGATTGGCAGGCGTTCGACTGGAAGCCCGCCCACTACGATCTGGTGGCGGGGATCTTTTTTCAGTTCGCCACACCCGATGAGCGGACCGAGCTGTTTGGAAAGATCAAACATGCCTTGAAGCCAGGTGGCACCGTCCTCATTCAGGGTTACGGCAAGAACCAGCTCAGCTACAACACCGGTGGACCCGGCAAGTTGGACCACCTCTATGACGAAGACCTGCTGAAACACGCCTTTGACGGCTTTGAGGTGCAGGTCTGTGAAACCTATGAGACCAGCATCGAGGAAGGCGCAGGCCACAGCGGCATGTCGGCTTTGGTGGGTTTTGTTGCAAAAAAACCGTGAGTCCGATCCAGTTGGTGGGGCCGCCTTGCAGGGCAACCAAGCGGCTGCCGCCTTCCAAGTGGCAAGGCGACATGCACTGCGGAAAAGCGGTTAGCTGACGTGCATGGCCCCCAGGCCGGCTCAACCCGAACAGGCCTCGGGCTTGAAAAAAAATCAACGCCCCGATGTCACCGGAAGCCGTGGGCGGTGGCGCATCACTGCATCGGAGTCGATGCGGATGTTGCAGAAGCCGACGCATTCATCTGCTGCTCTCGCGCAAGTCGATGCCCTCATGCCGGGCAATTTTTTCGAGCGCATTTTCGAACAGCGAACGTGCCGACCCGGAAATTGACTTGAGGTAGGCGTGCAGGTGCGCGTCTTCAGCGCTTTTATTCAGGCATTCCTGGCTGTATTCCTCAAAGCTGGCGAGTTGCGAGATAAGTTCGGCGACATGCCGGGGGCATTCGCACAGGACCTTGCTTGAAATGCCTGCGACTCGGCTCAGCGTGGCCTCAGAGTATTTGCGGCTTGCGATCACCACGCCGGCGGTACCGAACTCCCTGGCGCGGTCTTGGTCGACAAACAAGACGGACTGCAACAATTCGGCCAGTTCGCTGTCGGAGATCGGTTCCCGCCTGACGATCAGGCCGGAGAATTTCATGGCCTGAACCACCGCCTCGGTCGCAAAGTTGTAGATCACGATGGCCAGCGCGATGTTGTGCTGTTGGACCAGGGCCTGGATGGCTGTGTTCACGCCGGGCTGCAGCGTGTTGACCTTGATCAGCAAGACTTGCGGCTGGCCCGATAAACCGGCCTGGCTCGCGGTCGCCAAGTCGACCAGCACGTCGGTGACCTTGAGCTGGTTGGGCTTCAAGCCCATGGCGAAGTTCGTCGATTCAATCCGGTTGGCCATGCCAAGCCCCACGACGGCCAGCGATACAGCCTGCCCCGGGGTGGCCAGACTCTTGGGCGTCTGGGCCGGCCCGTTGCTCATGCGCCGCAAATGATCCAGATCCAGCCCTGCAATGGTTCTGATCGCATGGCCTGCCTGGGACAACTGCTTCAGGAGCAGTGCTTTTGAGATGTCATGCTCCTGGAACAAACGCTGTCTCCCCTCCGTCTTGACCGGACTGAAGGCTGCGTAGCGGGTTTCCCAGATGCGCAGGGTCGAGATCGGTATGCCGGTGGTCTTGGAGACCGCGCCTATCCGGTGAAGTGGAGGTGTTGATAAGGAAGATGGGGGCACGGGTATTTTTTGAGCAGGTTTTGAGTAGATATTATGACGAAAAATCTAAGAAAAGAACATTTATTGGAGTTTGAGTAGCTAAAGGCGGCACAATCTGCGCTTGGACGGTGAAAAAATGATCTCTCAGAAAACCATCAACGCGATCGAGCTTTGCACCCTTCTGGCACGGCAGCAAAACCATGGTTGCACCACCACCTCAGAACTCGCGGCAAGGCTAGGTCTGACGTCCTCCTACCTCGAGAAAATCATCAAGCCGCTCAGGCAACACAATCTGGTCAGCGCAGTCAAGGGGCCGGGCGGCGGTTACCAGGTCCGAGGCGATCTCTCGCTGATCTCCATGTGGGATATCGCCTCGGTGTTCGAGCAAACATTCGCTGTAGCTGCCAAAGACGCGGACCTGCGCCCGGATGAGCCGGCCGCTTATGAGCTTGGGCTGGAGCAGATCGTCAAGGATGCCTTGTGCAGCTTCACCTTGGCGGATTTTGTAGATCTTTCATCCGATCCTGGCAAGTCCTGTGCGCAAGAGATGGGCCGTTTCAAGTTCAAGCCGCTGGCTGCACCATTCATACCGAAAGCGCCCAACTCGGTGTTTCAGCTGTCCATGGCGCTTTGAGCCGCGGCCTGGCGAAAGTTTCATGTCCAGGAAGTTAGCCTTGCTCCCAACCACGCTGACCCCAGGCGATATTTCGGCCGCGATCCAGATGGCCTGGGAAGACAGGACTGCCTTCGAGACCATCAGGGAGCGCATCGGCCTGACCGAGCCGCAGCTCATCGGACTGATGCGGCGCGAACTCACGCCAAATTCTTTCCGGTTGTGGCGCAGCCGGATGCGGGGGCGCGCGACCAAGCACCGCGCTTTGAGAAGCCCGGACATGAAGTTTGACGACCGCGCGATCGCCGATCATCGCCGGGCAAATTGTTGAGACCTGACGAATTGGGAGCCTGTCATGAATGACGACCTTAGATGTTGCGGAACCGGTACTTGCATCATCAATGCGGAAGGCCTCTGCTGGTGCGGCCAGCAATGGGACGGGGAAAAGATGTGTTTCCCGGAGGCTGCGGGCAGCCTTGCGCCCAAGCCAGCGCAAGAGGCTGCAAGCCAGGCGCCTGAAGGGGATGCGTGAGCGCCCGATCAGCCGAACATCCGGTCACCCTGCTTAAAACCGGCGCGCTCGATCTTTTCGCCGCGCACCCTCAGGAGTCCCAGGCCTTGCCGCCTTCGCGAGGCGCCGCCCTGGCCCGCCTCGCACAAGTTCGGCCCGCGGCCTATGCGCGCACGCGCAATCATCTCGACGGTGCGGTGACGGGTCTGTCTGCCTACCTCACGCACGGTTTGCTGACGCCGCACGAGGTGCTGGCCGGGGTGCTGGCAAAAGGCGCTTTGCCGGTGGGACACAAGCTGGTGTTCGAACTGGGCTGGCGCGTGTTTTTTCGCCACGCCTGGTCCCACCTGGGGGACGGTATCGAGAATTCTCTGCACCCGGGCCCCATGCCGGACCACGCCTACCTTGCCGACTTGCCTGCCGACATTCGCCAGTCCCGCACCGGGCTGCCGGTGATTGACGAGGCGGTGCGCACGCTTTACGCCACGGGCACGCTGCACAACCACGCCCGCATGTGGCTGGCCAGCTATGTGGTGCATGTGCGCCATGTTCACTGGCGAGCAGGCGCCGACTGGCTGGTGGCGCACCTGCTCGACGGTGACCTCGCCAGCAACCACCTCAGTTGGCAGTGGGTCGCGGGTACGGGCAGTCATAAGCCCTATTTGTTCAATGCCGAGAATGTCGCTCGCTACGCCCCGGCGCATTGGCACAGCCCCGGCTCGGTGATCGATGATTCCTACGAGGCGCTGGAGGCGCTGGCGCGCGGCGCGCGGGCGGCCATTGCCGGCGCGCGACCCGGCGATGGCAGGGGCGCGGCCCTGGCCGAGCCGGCCTTGTGCGCCATGCCACCTGCCGACCTGGGGCTGCATCCGCTTGACGAAGCCACTGCCGAACGGCTTCGTGGCCGCGAAGTCTGGCTCGTCCACCCCTGGGCACTGCGGGCGCCTCCGCCAGACCTGCCAGCGTCTGCTGTCGTTATCGGCGTGTACTTTTCCGAATACCACCAGCGCAGGCCCTGGCCTGAAGCCCGCTGGCGCTGGGTTGATGCGGCCATGGCGCAGGTGGCCCCGCAGCGCTGCCTGGTTGACGCCACACGCCTTGCCGCCGCGCTGGCCGGGGCGGCGCAGGTGCGCAGCGTCGATGATCCGCACCTCACGCGCTGGCTCGGGCCGCTGGCCCGGCTCGACGCTGCACCAACGCTGTTCCCGCATGTCGAGCGGCGCTGCGACAGTTTCTCGCAGTGGTGGACCCGTGCGACGCGCGGTTTGCAAGGCGCCGGGGAATTGCTATGAGCCAGTCCGGCTCACCCGAAATGCTGCAGGTGCTGTACGACGGCGAATGCCCTTTGTGCCGGCGCGAAATCGCCCATGTCAAAGGCCTGGCCCAGCGACGCGGCGACAGCGGCCTGTGCTTTGTCGACATCAGTGGCGCGGTCCATGACGACAGTTTGCAGGGTGTCAGAACCCATGGCGCCAAAATCAGCGGCGACAGCAATTTCGCTGCGGATCGCGCCACGCTGCTGGCGCGCTTTCACGTGCAGCGCGCTGACGGCTCGCGGCTGGACGGCGCCCGGGCCTTTGTGGCCATGTGGCAGCGCTTGCCCGGCTGGCGCTGGCTGGCCCGGCTGTCCCGTCTGCCGGGTGCGCTGGTGTTGCTGGAGTTGGCTTACCGCGGCTTTCTGCGCGTGCGGCCGGCGCTGCAAGCGCTGGCCCGCCGCCTGGATTCAACCGGCCCTTCAAGGCTGCGCCGGCCCGGACGCGCGGCTGAAAGTGCACCCGGCGCGACCCAAGCGCCGGCCCTGTCTGACTGCGCGACCCAAGCGCCGGCCCTGTCTGACTGCGCGACCCAAGCGCCGGCCCTGTCTGACCGCGCGACTCAAGCGCCGGCCCTGTCTGACCGCGCGGCCCCGTCGCCGGCCCTGTCTGGCTTCCTCGAACGCGAGTTGCGTTCCGACCATGCCGGGGAGATGGGCGCCGTTTTTATCTACCGCGGCATCGCCGCCGTGGCCACCCGGCGCGGTAACGCTGAACTGCTGGCTTTCGCCCAAGGCCACGGCGCGACCGAAGCGGAGCACCTGCGGCTCATCGAGGCCTGGTTGCCGCCTGCGCGCCGAAGTCGGCTGCTCGGGCCCTGGCGTCTGGCCGGCTGGTTGACTGGCGCGCTGCCGGCGCTGCTGGGCGCGCGTGCGGTTTACGCCACCATCGCCGCGGTCGAGACCTTTGTTGACCGCCATTACCAGCAGCAGATTGACCACCTGCAGCGCCATGGCGGCCCGCAGGGCTTGCTGGCGCTGTTGCTGCGCTGCCAGGCTGACGAGCGCCATCACCGCGACGAGGCTGCGGCACTGGCCGGCTCGCCGGCACCCCGGCTGCTGCGGCTCTGGTGTGCGCTGGTGGGCGCCGGTTCGGCCGCAGCCGTGGTCCTGGCGCGCCGTGTCTGACAACCGAAAAAAACGGGAGTCCCTGTGATTGAAGTCCTTGCTCTTTGGGTCGTCGCACTGTTGTTCGGCGGCATGGTGCTTTATTCCTTTGGCTTTGCCGCCTTTGTGTTCTCGGCGCTACCCGCAGCGCTTGCCGGGCCCACGCTGCGGCGAGCCTTCCCGCATTTCTACCTCTTCGTCATCGTCACGGCCGCTGTGGCCGCGGCGCTGATGCTGTCGCAAGACAAAGAGTCCGCCCTTTACCTGGCCATCATCGCCGTCACCACGGTGCCCGCGCGCCAAATCCTGATGCCGGCGATCAATGCAGCCACGGACAGTCAGGCCAGGGCCCGCTTCAAACTGCTGCACGGCCTTTCGGTGCTGATGACGCTGGCGCACATCGGTCTGGCGGCTTGGGTCCTTGCGCGCTTTGTTTGAGCGGGCGCGCGGCGGCGTCTTGCCCCGACTTAAAAGGTTCCCGGGTAGGCGCCGCCGTCGAGCAGGATGTTTTGGCCGTTGATGTAGCTGGCGTGGGCGCTGCACAGGAAGGCGCAGACTGAACCGAATTCTTCGGCGGTGCCGAAGCGATGGGCGGGGCTGGCGCGGCGCCTGGCCTGCGCCACTTGTTCTAGCGGTTGTCCTGCTTTGCTGGCCCACTCCATCAGAGTTTTTTGCAGGCGATCGGTATCAAACATGCCTGGCAGCATGTTGTTGATGGTGACGTTGCGGGACGCGAATTCTGCGCTGCGCGACAGACCCGCCACGAAGCCGGTCAGGCCCGAGCGCGCACCGTTGCTCAGGCCCAGAATGTCGATGGGCGCTTTCACCGACATCGAGGTGATGTTGATGATGCGTCCGAAGCCGCGTTCGGCCATGGGCCCGATGACCTTCTTCATGAGCTCGATGGGCGTGAGCATGTTCAGGTCCAGCGCCGCCAGCCAGGTGTCCCGGTCCCAGTCCCTGAAATCGCCTGGCGGTGGGCCGCCAGCGTTGTTGACCAGGATATCGATGTGCGGACAGGCGGCCAGCGCGGCGGCCCGGGCTTCTGCCTGGCCGATGTCGCCCGCCACGGTGCGTACCTGCACCGCGGGGTTGAGCTGGCGCAGTTCGGCCGCGGTCTTTTCCAGGGCCTCTTCGCCGCGGGCCGTGATGACGACATGCACGCCTTCTCGCACCAGCGCCTGCGCGCAGCCTTTGCCCAGCCCCTTGCTGGCGGCGCAGACCAGCGCCCATTTGCCTTGTATTGCCAAATCCATGACTTGCTCCTGTTGTTCGTGCGCCCCGGACTTTTGCCATCTGCCGAAGGGCCCCGGGGCGGGCTTCGGCTTGGCGGGCCAGAAGTCTTGCTTGACACAGGACGAGACGCCGCTTAAATTAACCGGAATCATTTATAACGAATTCGGTTTTTCGATTTTCAGTGATGTTGCCCCCCTTTGGCAACCCGCAAATACCAAGGTTCTTCATGCTCCCACAAGGCCTGCGTGACGCGCGAGTGATCGATTTTCACGCCCACATGGTGCTGGCCGAAACCATGGGTGCGGCCGGCTCCTTCGGCCCCTGGCTGGGCAAGGAAGACGACGGAACGCCGTTCTCCCAGATCGGCACGACCTACAAGCTGCGTGGCGTGCGCTACGTCGACAGCCCCTTCATGCGGGTCGATCTGCGTTTGCAGCGCATGCGTGAGCGCGGTATTGATTTCCAGGTGGTCTCGCCCAACCCGCTGACTTACTTTCATTTCATTCCGGCCCGGGAAGCCATTGGCTTCTGCGAGGCCCATAACGATGCCATGGCGCGGGCCATCGCGCCGCACCCGGACCGGCTGGCCGGGCTGGCTGCGCTGCCGCTGCAAGCGCCGCAAGCCGCTGCCGAGGAACTCGAGCGCGCGGTCAAGGAGCTGGGTTTTATGGGTGCCGCCTTTGGTACCGACGCGCCCCTGCGGCTGGACGACCCGGCCCTGGACGTGCTGTATGAAAAAGCCGTGGCGCTCGATGTGCCGCTGTACATCCATCCCGGTCCGGCCGGCATTGACGGCCCCAAGGGCGATCCCGCCTTGCAACGCTTTGACCTGGACATCATTTCCGGCTTTGCCGCCCAGGAGACTCTGGCCGTTGCCACGCTGATCTACGGCGGCGTGCTGGACCGGCATCCGCGTCTGGACCTTTGCATCAGCCACGGCGGCGGCGCCACCGCGCTGATGATGGGCCGCATGGCCCGCGGTACCCGCAAGCGCCCCTGGGCCCCGGACTACCTGCGGCCCGAAGGCGCATTTGAAGCGCGTTTGAAGCGCCTGTGGTTTGACACGCATGTCGAGCACCCCCAGGTGATGGCGCTTTTAAGCGCAGCCGTCGGCACCGATCATCTGGTTTACGGCACCAATTTCGCGGGCTGGGATGAACCCGATGCCGGGGGCGCGCCCAGCCGGCACCATGCCGAGCTGGACCAGGCGCTCTTGTCGCGCAACGCCCGACGCTTGTTGCGCGTGACGGGCAATGACTAGCCAAGGAAATCAGTCATGAGCAGCTTCCTGTTTCAAAACGGCGCCGTCATCAACGGCGCGGGCGACCCGGTCCAGACCTGTTCGGTGCTGGTGGAAAAGGACCGCATCACCGAACTCGGGCCGCAGGCCGATGCCCGCGCCATGCAGCTGCCCGGCGTGCAGCGGCTCGACCTGAGCGGCAAGACCCTCATGCCGGGCTTGATTGACGCGCATTGCCACCTGTCTTTTGACGATGCCAGCTCCAACCCCGAGATCTTCTTTCAGCGCCGCAACGCCCTGTCCGCCATCACGGCGCTCTACAACGCCCGCAAGCTGCTGCGCGCCGGCGTGACCGGCATGCTGGACCCTGACTCGGTGTTTGAAAACATGGTCGATGTGCGCGACGCCCTGGAAGCCGGGCTGATGCAGGGCCCGCGCATCGCCTGCGGCTGCTACGCGCTGATCACCGGCGTGGGGGGTACCGCCGGCGGCCTGATCCGCGACGCGGGCGTGACCGGTTACTACAAAGTGGTCAATGGCCGCGACGAGATCGTGGCCGAGGTGCGCCGCCAGGTCAAGGTGGGGGCTGACTGGATCAAGGTCCATGTGTCCGGCATCGCCCCGCGTTATGCCCACCTGGGCGAGCAGTGCAGCTGGCTGCAGGACGAGCTGGACCTGATCTGCCATGTGGCCCACGACCTGGGCGTGCCCGTGATGGGCCACTGCCGCGGTGACGTGGCAAACCGGCGTGCCGCGCTGGCCGGCGTGGACCTGATCTTTCATGCCACGGGCATGAGCGCGGACACCACCGGCTTGTTGATCGAGCGCAAGATTCCGGTCTGCCCGGCCATGACCTTTCAGGCCAACATGATTGATTTCGGCGCCGACCTCGGAACCGACCCGGCGCTGGTCAAGCTTTTCGAGCGCGAGATCATTGATTCAGCCGAGAATATGCAGCGTCTGCACCGCGCCGGCGTGCCTTTGCTGTGCGGCAGCGAGGCGGGTTTTTCGATGGTGCCTTACGGGCATTGGCATTACCGGGAGATGGAAGTTTTCATGAAGTATTTCGGCATGTCGGCCCTGCAAGCGATCCAGTGCGCCACCCAGTCGGGCGCCATTGCGCTTCGGATGGCCGGGCAGACCGGTGAAATTGCCGCGGGCATGAAGGCCGACCTGCTGGTGGTCGGCGGCGACCCCAGCCTGGACATCGGCTTGCTCGGGCGCTCGCAGGCGATCGAAGGCGTCTGGGTCGACGGCAAACCGATGGACCTGTCGCCCCCGCTGCCACGCCGGCCAATTCGCGGCTGGAGCCTGCCGAGCATGGGCAAGCGGCTGACCAATCCCCACGTTCTGGATGCCTGAGCGCTGACTGCCTCCCGTCCTTTTCTCTTTTCTCTTTTCTCTTTTCTTGTTACTCGTTACTCGTTCCAATTCCCTGCTGGTTTCTTCCCTGATTGCTTCATGAACACGCCTGACCACGACCTCTCAGACAACAGCGCTTTGGTCGAGCGGCTATCGTTTTTGATCCACACGATGAGTACCCGCATCGCGCTGATCGGCTCACGCCTGCATCGTGAGCATGGCATCAACAACTTCACGGCGCGCATCCTGGTGCTGCTGCTCGAACACGAGGAGCTTCGCGTCAGCGATCTGGTGGAGTTGCTGGTGCTGCCGCAATCGACCTTGTCCAGCCACCTTCAGGTCTTGCAAAAAAAGGGCCTGATTCGTCGCCGCCGCTCGCGCAAGGACAGTCGCTCGGTGTTCATTTCGCTGTCGGCCGTCGGCGCTCCGCTGGCCCAGGCCTGCAATGAACAAAGCCAGCGGGCCAACCTCGCCATGCTGGCCGAAGTGGACGAAGCGCAGCGCACAGCCGCCTTTGAATTTCTGCGTCATGTCAACCAGCGTCTGGAGTACCTGCTCGCTGAGTCTGCTGAATCGAGCCCCTTGACGCAAGCGCTCTCGGCCTCCAGCGTCGAGCCTGAAGCCGGCCAGCCCTGAACGGCCTATTTTTTAACCTTGCCTTCAGGAGCCACCTCATGATCAAGCATCTCGTTTTCTGGAAGCTCAAAGACATGCCCCACGGCATAACCAAGGAAGAATGCATGCGCGTCATCCAGACGCGCATGCACGCCTTGCGCGGTCAGATCCCGGGCCTGCTGGCCCTGGAGATTGGCATTGACGCCAGCCGCAATGCCAACAGCAGCGAGCTGTCGCTTTATTCCGAGTTCGAAAGCCTCGAAGCGCTGGCGGTCTACCAGGCCCATCCTCTGCATCAGGCTATCGCCCCTTATGTGGCCGATGCCGTGCTCGAGCGCCGCGTGGTGGACTACGAAGTCTGATGCCTTTCCAGCGCCCACAAAAAAACGCGGCCGGGGCCGCGTTTTTTTTGTGGGCTTGCGCACCAGGCGTGATCAGGGCTGTGTGAACTTGCCGTCCTTGATCGTCAACACGGCCGCTCCAAAGGAAGGAATGCGTTCGCTGTCGAGCGTGAACGTGCCTTGCCCGATGACCACCGGCAGCTTGTTGGTCTTGGACATGGCAATGCGCACGGCGTCGCGCGTCGGGTTGGGGCCTGCGGTCTTGATGGCGTTGGCAGTGATGAGCATCATCGAGTAGCCCACGCCAGCCCACGAGTCGGGCGCCATGTTGTACTTCTTGGTGTAAGCGGCGATGAACTTGCGGCCCATCTCGTTCACGCCTGTCGGCACGAATTCAGCCGGGAATACCGTGCCTTCGACGGCCTTGCCGCCGGCCTTGAGGTAGCGGTCAGAGCCCATGCCGGTGTTGCCCACCAGCAGCGTGCTCGCGGGCAAGCCAGCCTGACGCGCTTGCAAGACGATGTTGGCGCCCTGCTCAGGCGGGGTGCCCACGTAGAGGCAATCGGCCTTGCTCGAAACGATCTTGGTGGCCAGCGCCGTGAAATCGGAATCGGCCGACAGGATGGACTCGTCACCCACGGTGGCGATGCCGCCCGCCGCGATGGTGTTGCGCAAGACATTTTTCTGGCGCACGTAGCCGTCGTTGTCGCGGATGAACACGTAAAAGCAGTTCTTGGGCTTGGACTTTTGAACCACGTGGTTACCCAGTGGCATCATGAACTGTTCGGCTGTTTCGGTGGACTTGAAAATCCACGGGCCCGCCTTCAGCACATCGGGCGTCGTGGCCGTGGTGAAGAGCGGAATCTTGAGGTCTACCGCCACAGGTGCTGCGGCCATGGCTTCGCCGGTCGACACCGGTCCGATGATGATGGTGGCCTGGTCGCGCGTGGCCATGCGGTTGATCAGGGTGATCGCCTCGGCACGGTCCGAACGGTTGTCTTCCACCATCAGGGTCACTTTGGTGTTGCCAAAGTAGTTGGCGGCGATCAGTTCTTCATAGGCCAGCTTGATGGCGTTGATCACCGGCGCGCCCACGAAGGCAAAGGTGCCGGTGTTGGACATCACCACCCCGATTTTGACTTCCTGGGCCAGTGCCGTGCCGGCCACACCCGAAGCCAGCGCCGTGGCGATGGCCACGCGGGTCAGCAAGCGATTGAGTCTGTGTTTCATGTCTCTTCCTTTTCGTTGAAAAATCACCCCGCTTTTCGTCATGCTGCCGCATGTCCCAGGTAATGCGCGATCACCTGGGGATCATCTTGCAGCTGACTACTCAGCCCCTCATGAACAATCCTTCCTTGTTCAATCACGTAAGCGCGGTGCGTGGTGCTCAGCGCCAATTTTGAATTCTGTTCAACCAGCAAGATCGTCAGACCCTCGAGGTTGAGCGCGGTCAGGGCGTCGAACACCTGCTTGACCACCAGCGGCGCCAGTCCCAGACTGGGCTCGTCGAGCAGCAGCAGGCGCGGGCTGCCCATCAGGGCGCGGCCAATGGCCAGCATCTGTTGCTGCCCGCCCGACAAAGAGCCGGCCAGCTGGCCCTGGCGCTGCACCAGAATCGGAAACAAATCGAAAATCCGCTCCAGCGGATAACTCGCGCGTCTGCCCTTGAGCGCGGTGGCGCCCAGTTGCAGGTTTTCCAGCACCGTCATCTCGGGCCAGACCTGCCGGCCCTCGGGCACTTGCTGCAAGCCCTGGCGGGAAATGTTCCACGGCGACTCGCCGAGGATCGGCTGGCCTTCGAGCAAGATGGAGCCCGCGCTGGAGGCCACCACGCCGCTGATGCAGTTGAGCAAGGTGGACTTGCCCGCCCCGTTGGGTCCTATCAGCGCGACCATTTCCCCTGCCTCAACCCGCAGCGAAACACCTTTGAGCGCGCGAATGCCGCTGTAAGACGCATGAACCGTATCGACCACCAGCATGTCAGCTCCCCAGGTAGGCGGCAATGACCGCCGGGTTGGCCACCACTTGCTCGGGCGTTCCCTGCGCAATGATGCGTCCGCCGTCAAGCACGTAGATGTATTCGCACATTTGCGTGACGAAGCGGATGTTGTGCTCAATCAGCAAGATGCCCATGCCCTGCTGGCTCAAGGTCTTGAAGATGCTGCCCAGCTCCTGCGCCTCGACATCGTTCATGCCGGCGACGGGTTCGTCGAGCATCAGCAAGGCCGGTTGCGAGGCCACGGCACGCATCATCTCGACCCGGCGCTGGTGCCCGTAGGCCAGACCAGAGGCCGGGTAATCGGCAAAACGGCTCATGTCAAAGCGTTGCAGCAAGGCCATGGCTTCTTCAGTGGTGCGGCGGGTTTCCCGGCGCGACGAGGCCAGGCCCAGCAGGCAAGACAGGAAGGCGCTGGTCTCGCGCTGGTGAAAACCGATCAGCAGGTTTTCAAGCACGGTGGCTTCTTTGAGCAGGCGGATGTTCTGAAAGGTTCTGGCAAAGCCGAGACGACTGATCTCATGGGCCGACAACTGCGAGGTTTCGTCCGCGCCAAAACGGATCGAGCCCGACGACAGCGGCAGCATGCCCGTGATCAGGTTGACCAGCGTGGTTTTGCCCGCACCATTCGGCCCTATCAAGCCGGTCACGCGGCCTGCGGGCACTTCCATGTGCACATCCTGGGCCGCGACCACGCCGCCAAAGTTCTTGCACACCGCTTCGAGTACCAGGGATTTGCTCATAGTGGCGCCTTTTCCTGTTGTTCGGACGAGCGCACCCGGCGGCGGTTTTTACGGTAATCGATCCAGGTGTCGACGATGCCGCGCGGCATGTAATTGATCACCAGGATCAGCAACAAGCCATACACCAGCATGCGGTAGTCGGCCAGCGGGCGGGACACTTCAGGCAATGCCACCAGCACCGCCGTGCCCACCACTGGTCCCCACACCGAGTGACGCCCGCCCAGCACCACATAAGAAAGCGCGGCCACCAAAAACGGAAAGCCGAATTGGTTGGGCTCAAGCGAGTACACGTGGAAGGCTTCGAGCGAGCCAAAGAAACCCGCCAGCGCCCCTGACAAGGCAAAAGCCAGCAGCTGGTAGCGGGAGATCGCCACGCCCAGCGAAACCGCCACCGCCTCGTCTTGCCGAATCGCATCAAAGGCCCGCCCGATGCGCGAGCGGTTCAGGCAGGCCACCAGGTAAATGGCCACCACCGCTGAGATCAGCAGCGTCCAGGTGCCAACGGCCTTGGGAATGCCTGACAGACCCATGGCGCCGCCAGTCAGGCGTTCGGCATAGATGTTCAGCGAGAGCACCACCTGCACAAAGGCCAGCGTGGCAATCGCCTGGTAGACCCCGCGCAAACGCGCCAGCGGCCAGGCCAGCAGCATCGACACCAAAATCGACACCAGCGTGCCCAGCAGGATCGACACGGGCACCGGCAAGCCGAGCTTGACCGTCAGCGAAGCGGCCAGGTAGGCGCCGATGGCCGTCAGCCCCGCATTGGCGATGGAAAAGGTGCCCGAGCGCAGCACCACGTATTGGCCCAGCGCATAACCCGTGTGCAGCAGGAACAGGTCAAACAGTGGCCGGTAGGCAATAAAAAAATCAACCATCATCGACCCCGCATCAAACCAGCTTCAGGCTTGCCCAGGAGCCCGTGCGGACGCAGCAGCAGGATCAGGAACAGCAAGGAAAAAATGATCGTGTCCGTCAGCCCCGACGGCAAATACGCCACCGACAGGGTCTGGATCATGCCGAGCAACAAGCCGGCCACCAGGGCCCCCGGAATGCTGCCCAGCCCGCCCAGAATGATCACCACGAAACCCCGCAGCAAGAAGGGCTCGCCCATCATGAAGTGGATGTTGTTGAAGGCCAGCCCGACCATCACGCCTGCGGCAGCGGCCAGCGCGCCCGACATGAAAAAAGTCTGAAAGAAAACGAAGTTCGGATTGACCCCGCTCAGGATGGCGGCGCGCTCGTTGCCGGCCACGGCCCGCACCTGGCGCCCGGGCGCGGTTCGGGACAAATACAGCGTGATGAACAAGACCAGCGACGCGGCAAAGAACGACATCATCAGTTGCAGCGCCGACACCCGCAGGCCCCACAGCTCGAAGATCACCACCGGAAAAGTCTCGAAGGGAAAGCGAAGAATCTGGGTTTCGGAGATTTTTTGCGCCAGGGTGATGATGATGAGGTTGGCACCAATGGCCGAGATGATGGCGCCGAACTCTTCTTCTCCCTGCTTGCGCAAGCGCCTGAAGGCGATGAATTCGATCATGACGCTCAAGAGGCCGCCCGCCAGCACGCCGAGCACGAAGCCCAGCCACAAAGGCCAGCCGGCCAGCACCGAATACAGCGCCACGAAGGCCCCGACCATGAAAACCGCGCCATGGGCCAGGTTCAAGATACCGTGGATGCCAAAGACCAGCGTGTAGCCGAGGGCGAACAGCGCATAGACGCCGCCGACGATCAGGCCATTGAGTAATTGTTGAGCAATCATGATGACCTCAGAATGGCGACAGCCCGAGCGACAGGCCGCCATCAATGACGATGGACTGGCCTGTGAACCACTCCGCCCGGATGCAGTAATCCACCGCCTCGGCGATTTCCTCGGGCTTGCCGACCCGGCCCAGCACATGGTAGGGCGCAATCGCGTCCATGCGCCGGTTGTGCTCTTCTTCGGTGAAGAGTCCGGCACGGATATTGAGGTCGGTGGGCACCGCGCCCGGCACCACGCAGTTCACCCGGACCTGTTTGGCGCCGACTTCGGCCGCCACCACTTTGGTCAGCGCTTCGAGCGCACCCTTGGTCGCCGCATAGGGCGAGGCCCCCGGGTAAGCGCGCCGGGTATGGACCGAGCCAAAAAACACCACCGCCCCGCGGCGCTGCTCAAGGTGCGGCACGGCCAGGCCGGTGAGCATCATGGCCGCGACCACGTTGGTGTTGAAAACCTTCAGCAGCTCGTCCTCGCGCAGTTCGCTGATCGGTCCGCGCAGCATGTCGGCGGCGGTGTTGACCAAGGCATCAAGACCGCCGCCATGCGCCACGGCCTCTTGCATCAGACGCTCGCGGTCGGCGGCCAGCGTGATGTCGGCCACCACCGCATGGCAAGCCGGCCCCAGCGCAGCGGCCGTGGCCTGAACGCGATCAGCCCGGCGCCCGCAAATGGTCACCCGGGCACCGTGGCCGACAAAGTAAGCGGCCGTCCCGGCGCCAATACCGGTGCCGCCGCCGGTGATGAGCAGGGACATGCCTTGGATGGCTCGCATCATGAGTGGGCTCCTGAAGTCTTGTTTGAATCCAACAGCCAGCCAACGGCCTGCTTGAGCAGACGGCGGTGCTCTGGCGACGAAAAACTCTCCAGCTGGTGACCCAGTGCGTCGTAGCACACGCGGGCGCCTTGCCATTCATGGCACCAGACCGTGGGCATCCAGTCGCCGCCCTCGGCGCGCGACTCGGCCAGCACGGTGCTGTGCGGGGCGCGGCGCAAGTGGCCGTAGACCTCGTCCTGGCTCTCGAAATCGGCCACGCCCTGCGTCAGCGGATGGTCGGCGCGGGTGATGCGCGTCTGCACGCGCCCAAACGGCGGATGGCCGGACTGACCCCAAACCCAGCGCCCGCCGACCATGTCTTCCCACTCGGGCCAGGTGTCAAAACTGATGCTCGCCGCATGCACGGCCAGCAAGGCGCCGCCGCGCTGCAAATGGCCGGTGATCGCCTGGCGAGCTGCCGCCGGCATGTCGTAGGCCCATTCGGCGCGATACGGTGCATAGCGCTCGTTGCCGGCCATGGTCCATCGCAGCGCGCTCACCACGAGCAGGTCGTGGTCTTGCTGCGCCAGCGCTGCGCAGCCGGCATCCAGGTCCTCGTGCTTGCTGCACTGCAGGCCGATGTCCTGAAAGAAGTCATCCCAAAATGGCGCTGTGGCGCTCCACGGATGGTGCCAGCCAGCACAAAGATGCAGGGCGCGACGGGTGTTCATGCGCGGGCGCTTTCAGTTCTTGGAAGGTTCACGCGGCAACTGCATCAGGACGCTGCAGAACACCCCGCCGTCGACCACGAGCTCGTGGCCGTTGATATAGGCCGCTTCAGGGCCAGCCAGGAACATGACCGCATTGGCCACGTCTTCCGCCGTGCCGAGCCGGCGGATCGGGACCGCCTTGCTGCGCAGCTCGCGCACCGCCGGGTTGGCGTAAAAAGGCGTCGAGATGCCGGAGTCGATGAAACCCGGTGCGACTGCATTGACCCGGATGCCCAGCGGCCCCCATTCGAGCGCCATCTGCTCGGTCAGCCGGGCCAGGCCCGCCTTGGATGCCGGGTAAGCGCCCGAGCCGGGCCCCGGCGTGACCGAGTTGAGCGAGGTGATGTTGACGATGTTGCCGCTGCCCCGTCGCTGCATGCCGCGAGCACAGGCGCGCGCCACCACGTAGCAGGCGATCAGGTTGACGTTCAGCACCTCGGTGAAATTGGCCAGCGACATGTCCATCAGCGGGCCGAAACGGCCGATGCCGGCGTTGTTGACCAGCACATCGGGCACCTCGCCCAAGCGCTCGAACAAGGCCTCGACATCGGCCTCGCGGGTCACATCAAGCTGTTCGGCGCGGCCCTCGCTCAGGCGCTGGCTGACCGCACGGGCGCTCTCCAGATTCTGGTCGACCACCACGACCCGGTAGCCAAGCGCATCGGCACGCTCGCAAATGGCGGCACCAAGACCACCGCCGCCGCCTGTCACCAGGGCCATTTTCTTGCTCATTCAGACGCTCCAAACAGGATGGGATAACTGCCCCAGTTGGGCCGTTCGGTATGGTTGGCGGGCTTGGCGGGCCGCGCCGGGTCGGGCCGCGCGCCGTGCTCGAAAAGCGCCCGCACAAACAGCGGCACGATGCCGTACTGGTGGCTCGCGGGGTCGCAATCCTCGCGCGGCAAAACGCCGCCGTCGAGATCGCGGCCCAGGCAGGTGTGCACGCCGACACCAAAGGTCAGCCCCCAGGGCGGAACACCCTCGGGCAGCACGCGGTGCGGGTTGAAGACCTCAGCGTCCGCGCCAAACACCGCGCGGTCGCGGTTGGCGCTGGCCAGGTCGACGATCACGCGGTCCGTCACGCCAGCGGGCTGACCGGTGGGCAGTTGCATGGGGCAAGTGGGTTTGCGCCAGGCCACCGGACTGGCTGGGTGCAGCCGCAGGCTCTCATGCACGCAGCGCTGTTGAAACAGCGGGTCGCTGGCCATCCGGGCCGCGTCCTGCGGATGCGCGCGGCCCCAGGTGAACAGGTCGTGAAAGGCATGGGCCGTGGCATTGGCCGTGCTGTGCGAGCCGGCCTGCAGGTAAAAGGCAATCTCGCGCATCATGATGTCGGCGGGCAGCTCGATGCGGTCTTCGTTTTGCGCCAGCACGGTCAGCACATCGCGCGGCAGGTCGGCCTCAGGCAGCTCGCCTTGCCGCCAGCGCTCAAGCAGCGCGCGCCGTCTGGTCAGCGAAGGCTGGTAGAAGCTGCGCTCGAACGCTTTCAAGGCGGCGCGAACTTCCTGCCGCACTTGCTCCTTGTCGCGGGTCGAATGCACCAGCGTGGCGCCCTCGCTGAAACTCATCACCAGGGCCAGCAGCTGCTCTGTTTCCTGGGCGCTGCGCAGCGGCCGGTCAATGCCCGCAAAGTCGGCAGTCAGGTTCATGGTCACGCGGTAACCCAGATCGATCAGGTCGGCCTGTCCGGCCTCGACGAAAGGCTGCATGGTTTGCGACAAGGTCGCCGGGAACAGTTCGTGCTCGTAGTAGCGAAAGAAATCGCGCCGGAACACCTTGAGTTCGAGCAGGCGCCGGGCGCGGTGCTCGGCGCCGTGCAGCACCAGCAGCACGTCGGCCATGATGACTGCGCCCTCGTCGTAGAGTGACTGCGCGAGCAAGGGCTCACGCAGGCTCTCCAGCGAGTTCCGGTAGCCGTCTACGGTGAGCGAGGTCACCGTCATCTCAGTGCCCGAGCAGCATGGGGTAGCTGGACCAGTTGTTGCGAATGGTCGATCGGTCTACCACGCCGGGCCGGTCGGGGTCCGGGCGGGCGCCGCTTTCGAGCAGCTCCAGCGCGATCAGGGTGACGGTGCCCCACTGATGCGTGTCGGCCACGGAGTCGGCGCGCGGCAGCAAGCCGGCCGCCAGGTTCAGCCCGATGCAGGCATGCATGCCCATGCCGAAGGACAGTCCGTAGGGGCTGGCGCCTTTGGGGGCAGGGCGGTGCGGGTTGTAGTCGGCTGCATCCGCGCCAAAGACCGCGGTCTCGCGGTTGGCCGTCATCAGGTCGACGGACACGGTGTCCTGTTCGGTGACATCCTGACCCGTGGGCAGATGCACCGGGCAGGTCGGGCGGCGCCCGGCGGTCGGGCTCGAGGGGTGCAGGCGCATGCTCTCGTGAATGGCCTTTTGCAGGAAAAACCGGTCGCCCTTGTAGCGCAGCGCATCCTCGGGATGGTCCTTGCACCAGCTGAAGATTTCGTGCATCGCATGGGTCAGCGTGTGGATGGTGGTGAAAGCCCCGGCGAGCAGAAAAAAGCCGATCTCCTTCATCATCACCTCGTGGCCGATCGGATGCTCCTTCTCGTTGCGCAGCAACTCCACCAGCACATCGCGCGGCAAGCTGTCCTCGGCGCGCTCGCCACGGGCCCATTCTTCAAGCAGGAGACGGCGCCGCTCCATCGAGGGGCGAAAGAAGACGCGATCGAATTCATCCAGGGCTTCGCGAACTTCTGCCCTGATGACTTCCTTGTCGCCCAAAGCCTGCCCCAGCGTCGCGGCCTTGCCGAAGGTGCGCAGGATGCGCAGCAACTGGCTCGTCTCCTCGGGGCTGCGCAATGGCCGGTCCACGCCCGAAAAGTCGGCAGTCAGGTTCATCATCACCCGAAAGCCGAAGTCCACCAGATCGGTGCTTCCCTGCGCCAGATAGGGTGCTAGCGTTTCTTTCAGGGTGTGCGGAAAGACTTCGGTCTCGTACCACTGGAAAAAGTCGCGGCGAAACACCTTGGTTTCAATCTGTCGCCGGCTGCGGTGCTCCTGGCCATGCAGATTGACCAGGACCTTCTCCATGAGAATCGCACCCTCGTCATACAGCGCCTGGCGCAGGTCGGACAGTCGCAAGGTTTCATTGGCCGCTTGGTAACCGGAAACGACGATCGCGGTCATGGATCAGTACCCCAAAAAAACAAAGGTAAAACGGATGTTTGAATCCAAACGATATCGATTGCATCGAAATCAGTTAAATCGATTCCGTTAAGTTACTTTCACGGGCTCGGTCTGTCAAGACGCTTGCGGGTAATCACTAGCAAGGCAAGAGGGGCTGACCCCATGGCTGGCTTCAAAGCCGGGCGGCCGAAAAATGCGAGGGCAGGCGAGTCAGGCGAGGCAGTGGCAGAGGGTAGGAGGGGAGAAGGGGAGAAGGGGAGAAGGGGAGAAGGGGAGAAGGGGAGAAGGGGAGA
>CAJAOB010000047.1 GCA_903941205.1 uncultured Burkholderiales bacterium
ACGCAAGAAGTCATGGACCCCCGCATTCGCGAGGGTGACGGGAAAGCGCAGGCGCCAATAGCCGTCATTCCTGCAAAGGCGCCAATAGCCGTCATTCCTGCGGAGCCTGCCCTCGACTTGATCGGGGGGCAGGAATCCATCTCCGGCTTTTCCCGCACCAGCACGGAGCACGCAAAGTCATGGACCCCCGCGTTCGCGAGGGTGACGGCAAAGCGCCGGCGCCAACGGCCACCATTCCTGCGAAGGCGCCAACCTCCGTCATTCCTGCGGAGCCTGCCCTCGACTTGATCGGGGGGCAGAAATCCATCCCCGGCTTTTGCTGCATCAGCGCGGAGCACGCAAGAAGTCATGGACCCCCGCATTCGCGAGGGTGACGCAAATTCGTCGTCGCCAACAGCCGTCATTCCTGGGCATCCCATCCTCGACCTGCTGGGGTAGACCTCCATCGGTGCTTGCTACACCACCGTCAATTTGGCCACGCTCAGCGCCAGCCACTTGACGCCGTGACGCGTGAAATTAATCTGCGCGCGGGCGTCGTCGCCTGTTCCTTCGAGCATCTGCACCCGGCCTTCGCCGAACTTGGCGTGAAAGACTTCGGTGCCGGCTTTCAGGCCGTGTGCGGGCGCGATCTTTTGCGTAGGCACCGGCGGGTTGGCAAAGCGCTCGCCGCCTGCGGCGCCTGTACCGCGGGCGGCATAGGCGTTGGCGGCCCAGTCGCCGCCACCACCACTTTTGCTGGCGCCAAGGCCCGAGCCAAAGCCCTGGTTTTTCGGCGTGATCCACTTGAGCGCCGTCTCGGGGAGTTCGTCAAAGAAGCGGCTTTTCAGGTGGTAGCGGGTTTGCCCGTGCAACATGCGTGTTTGCGAATGGCTCAGGTACAGGCGTTTGCGCGCGCGGGTGATGGCGACATACATGAGGCGGCGCTCTTCTTCGAGACCGTCGCGGTCGCTCATGGCGTTTTCGTGCGGGAAAAGTCCTTCTTCAATACCGGTGATGAACACGCAGTCGAATTCCAGGCCCTTGGACGAATGCACGGTCATGAGCTGCACGGCGTCTTGCCCGGCTTGGGCCTGGTTGTCTCCCGACTCCAGCGCAGCATGCGTGAGAAAGGCCGCCAGCGGCGACAGGGTTTCGCCGGTTTCGGCGTCAGGCGCGAGCTCTCGCGGGTTGAGGGGATCCAGCGGCTGGTCGAGCAGCGCGGCATTCGGGTCCAGACCCTGGCTGACTGGCGACTGGCCCACCGGGTAACCGTGCTCGTCGACCGGCAAGGCCACAGCGTCGCGGCCGAAGCCTTCCTGGCTGACAAAGGACTCGGCGGCGTTGACCAGTTCGCCCAGATTCTCCAGCCGGTCCTGGCCCTCTTTTTCGAGCTTGTAATGCGCCACCAGGCCGCTGTGCTCGAGCACCAGCTCAATGATTTCGCGCAAGGTCAGGCCGGCGGTCTGCTCGCGCAGCACGTCGAGCTTGGCCACAAAAGCGCCCAGATTGGTGCCGGCTTTTCCCGACACGGCGCTGACCGCATCGCTCATGGAGCAGCCCGCCGCGCGCGCGATATCTTGCAACTGCTCGATGCTGCGTGCGCCTATGCCGCGCGGCGGGAAGTTCACCACGCGCAAGAAACTGGTGTCGTCATGCGGGTTCTCGAGCAGGCGCAAATAAGCCAGTGCGTGCTTGATCTCGGCGCGCTCGAAAAAGCGCAAGCCGCCGTAGACGCGGTAGGGAACGCCGGCGTTGAACAGCGCGGTTTCCATCACCCGGCTTTGCGCATTGCTGCGGTAGAGCAAGGCAATTTCCTTGCGCTCGCTGCCGTCGCGCACCAGTTGCTTGACTTCGTCGACAAACCATTGCGCTTCGGCAAAGTCGCTGGTCGCCTCAAAAACGCGCACCGGCTCGCCGGGCCCGGCTTCGGTGCTGAGGTTTTTGCCCAGGCGCTTGGTGTTGTGGCTGATCAGCTGGTTGGCCGAGTCGAGGATGTTGCCGAAGCTGCGGTAATTGCGCTCAAGCTTGATCTGGTGCTCAACTCGGAACTCGCGCACAAAGTCAGCCATGTTGCCGACGCGCGCACCGCGAAAAGCGTAAATGCTCTGGTCGTCGTCACCGACTGCCACCACCGATCCGCCCGGCATCGCGCCCGGGCCTTCGGCCGCATCGTCGCCCTGCCCGGCCAGCATCTTGATCCAGGCGTATTGCAGCTTGTTGGTGTCCTGAAACTCGTCAATCAGGATGTGCCGAAAGCGCCGCTGGTAATGCTCGCGCACGGCGGGGTTGTCGCGCAAGAGCTCGTAGCTGCGCAGCATCAGCTCACCGAAATCGACCACGCCTTCGCGCTGGCACTGCTCTTCATAGAGCGCGTAAATCTCGGCCTTCTTGCGGCTTTCTTCGTCGCGCACGGGCACGTCCTTGGCGCGCTGGCCGTCTTCCTTGCAGGCGGCAATGAACCACATCAATTGCTTGGGCGGAAAGCGTTCGTCGTCCACATTGAACTGCTTGCACAGGCGTTTGATGGCCGACAGCTGGTCTTGCGTGTCGAGAATCTGAAAGCTCTGCGGCAGGTTGGCCATCTTGTAATGCGCGCGCAAAAAACGGTTGCACAGGCCGTGAAAAGTACCAATCCACATGCCGCGCACATTCACCGGCAGCATGCTGGACAGGCGCAGCATCATTTCCTTGGCGGCCTTGTTGGTGAAGGTCACCGCCAGCACGCCGCCGGGGGTGACCTGGCCGGTTTGCAGCAGCCACGCGATGCGCGTGGTCAGCACGCGCGTCTTGCCCGAGCCGGCTCCGGCGAGGATCAGCGCATGGGTGTCGGGCAGCGTGACGGCGGCCAGTTGCTCCGGGTTGAGGTTTTGAAGAAGGGGGGAACTGGCGGCGGTATCTGCGAACATCAGAGCATTGTAGGAAGGCCTCATGAATTCAGCCCACCAAACCACCACAACGTACGCCAGCCACTTCAACAGCTTCTGTCGCTTTAACAACTTCAACCGCCTGATCCGCTTTCAGCGCCGGCTTGCAGCCAGGCTTCGAGACGGCCTTCGGCCGGGTCGGTGGCTGATGCTGGCCAGCTGGCTGGCGCTGGCCGCGCCGTACGCTCTGGCGCAATCGGTCTGCGCCAGCGACGGGCAGCGGCCCGCCAAGGCCTTGCTGGAGCGCTTCATGCCGGCCGACTGCGCCGATTGCTGGACGCGCGCACCGGCGCCCGCCGCGGGCAGCGAGACGCTCGCGCTGGACTGGGTCTTGCCCGGCTTGCAAGGCGACGAGGCAGCACTTTCGGCGGTCGCCACACGCGACGGCTTGGACCGACTCGAAGCCCTGGATCAAGCCGCCGTGTCTGGCCCCTGGGAGCACAGCGCGCGCGTCGCAGCGGGCGGGTCTTACCGGCTGCGCGTAGCGCATGGGGTGGCTTTCAACGGCTATTTGGGCGTCTCGATCGCGATCCAGCGCTCACCGCCAAGGCCCGCTTCGGCCAAATCGCCTACGCTCAAGGGCTGGCTGGCGCTGGTCGAAACCCTGCCCGCCGGCACCGAAGGCTCGCCCGTTGAGCGCTATCTGGTGCGCAATCTGTTTCAAACCACCTGGAACATGCGCCGCCCGCCCGCCGTTCAGGCGCGCTCGATGGCCGTCAGCGAAGGCGCCAACCCGGACCGGCTCAGCCTGATCGGCTGGCTTGAGGACGATCAAGGTCGCTTGCTGGCCGTCACCCAGTCGCGCTGCGCGTCCTGAGCGCAAAGCCGGCCGCGAGGCAGCGCTTTGCCGGGCTATCGGAAAGCGCATATGGAGCCTATACGGCCAGCGGCAAAATGACAGGCCGCCAGCAGGCTTAGAATCAGTCACCGGGCCCAAGCAATTGCGCCCGGTTTTTTGTGGGCGCGGCATTTGCAATGCCAGCGCCCCGCAAGCCGGTCCAATCCAAGCGCCCATCAATGTGAGCAACAAACTGATGGAGAGCTTGGAACATGGAAATTTTTGATTACGACAACATCCTGCTGCTGCCGCGCAAATGCCGCGTGGAAAGCCGCTCGGAGTGCGATGCCAGCGTGACGCTGGGCGGACGCAGTTTTCGCATTCCGGTGGTGCCGGCCAACATGAAAACCGTGGTGAGCGAGTCCATTTGCGAGTGGCTGGCCGACCACGGCTACTTTTACGTCATGCACCGCTTCGACCTGGACAACGTCGCTTTTGTCCAACGCATGAAGGCTCGCGGCAGCTTTGCGTCGATCTCGCTGGGCGTCAAGGCGCCCGACTATGCGGCCGTTGACCAGCTGGTGGCGCTAGGCCTCACGCCCGAATACATCACCATCGACATCGCCCACGGCCACGCCGACAGCGTCAAGAACATGATCGGCTACCTCAAGGAAAAGCTCCCGGCTTCCTTCGTCATTGCCGGCAATGTCGCCACGCCGGAAGCCATCATCGACCTGGAAAACTGGGGCGCTGACGCCACCAAGGTCGGCATCGGCCCGGGCAAGGTCTGCATCACCAAGCTCAAGACCGGCTTTGGCACGGG
>CAJAOB010000048.1 GCA_903941205.1 uncultured Burkholderiales bacterium
ACTCCTTCCCCCTTTGGGGGAAGGCAGGGATGGGGGCGCGCGGTGGTGGAGTGTGAGGCTGGCGCTTGGCGGAAGTCCGCTGGCCCCCAACCCTATCCCCCAGAGCGGGTAAAACAGCCGGCTTCAGCCTGCCAGCAAGGACTGGCCGGTGAATCGCGCCACTTGCACGGGCAGGGGGTAGCGGTGCGAATAGGTCAGCACGCGCATCAGCCCGGGGGTTCGCCAATGCATGATTTCGTCTTCGAGGCCTCTGAAGGCGTGCTGCACGCTGGACAGCAACTCGGTTTCGGTTCGGCTGGACAGGTGGCCGATGAAAAAATTTTCGGTTTGTCCCAGCAAGTCTTTGTTCACGGTGGACGGCGACTGCGTCGAGTACGCAATGCCGATGTTGAACTTGGCGCCTTCCTTGGCGAAGCGCGAATAAATGTCGGTCACCGGTCCTGTGCTTTGCGGAAAGATCATGTGTGCTTCCTCAAAGTAAATCTGCACAAAGCGGCCATGCAAGGTGTTGCTGACGAACTTGGCTTCCTGGGTCTGGAAGACGGCGGTGGACAAGGTGCGGGAGAAATAGCGGACGATTTGTTCGCTGGCGCTGCCCAGGTCAATGATGGCGGTTTTACCGGTCTCGAGTGCGGCCAGCACCTCGGTCATGAAGTTGTCGCCCTCGCAGGAGTGAAAAGGCAAGCAGGAGCGCAGCACGTAAGGCCCGGCAGACGACTTGGGGTTGAGAAAGCGCGCCATGACTTTTTCGTCCAGGTCAAACAGCGGCTCGTCCTTGCGCACCAGGGCCGGGTCGTTCTCGTAGTCCAGCATGAAGCGCGCCACGCCCGTCATCTCGGTGACCATGTCCCGAAAATTATTGGGTGCGGGCGGGGTGGGTTTGTGCAGGATCGACTGGTAGACGTTGTTGCGCAGCGCTTGCGGCAGTTGGGGGTTGAAGGGCTGGCGGATGCCCAGCCCGGTCAGGACTTCGGTCAGCTTGTCCTGGTTGAAATCAAAGCCGGCAATGTCCAGCAAGGTCCACAGCAGCATGATCTTGCGCACCCGGCGGCTGACCTGTTCGTCGGTCTCGTCGGGCAGGCGGACCAGGGCGGGCACGCGGCAGTTGAGCAGCGGCTGCACGTAGTCAGACTCCGCCATGACCGGCGGCAGCAGCTCGCGAAGGATGCTCAGCGCCTTGTCGCTTTGCTCGTAAAAATTAAAACGCAGCAAGCGGCCGTGCTCGTTGCCGCCGCGCGGCGACAGGTGGTACACCAGGCATCGGTCTTGGTAGATCGAGGCGATCGACTGGTTGCCGTCTTGCGGGTTGTCGTTGGCATATTCGCCGTTCACGTCAAAAATGAGTTGCCCCACGTTCTGACTTTCGTGCGTCACATCGAGCATGCCCTGCACCACCAGCTTGACGGCGTTGGACTTGCCCAGCCGCGTTTTGCCAAACACCGCGGTTCGCTTGCCGCGTATGTCGAGCATGGACAGCAGGATTTTTTGCGCGTGGCGTTGGCTGCTCTGCGTCTCGGAGGTGCGCAGCTCGCCGAAATGAATGCGCTGGAGCGGGTTCACCACGCCGTTGGTCAAAATATCGAGCAGCGGCGGCGGCGGCACAAACACGCAATACTGCTCAATGGCGCCCAGCGCCCCGGGGTCGCCAGCAAACCGCGCCAAGCCGGAGCCGCTGTCCATCACAAAAGCGCCCAGCACATCGTATTGCACCAGGCAGTGGTTCAGTGCCGAGGCGGCCATGTCGGGCGCATCGGCCATGAGCTTGTCGCAGCGCTGGCCCAGGCGGGTGTCAGACTCTGGCAGGGGAAGCACCTCCAGCAGGCGCAGCAAGATGAACGAGTCCAGGTTGACGCTGGACGCCAGGGGCGCGCCCAGCGTGGCTTCAAATTTGCCGTGAATGTCTTGGTGCCGCAGCATCACGGCAAAGCTGCCTTTGACGATGCCGATGTCCTGAAAATCCAGCCGCAGCTGGCAGAGCACGGTGGCGCGCGAAAAAGAAGCCTCGACCACCGGCCCCAGGAAATGGTCTGACTGTAAAAAATGGTGATGGATCATGGGGCTGGGGTTCAGGGGTTGATTCGGTAAAAGCGCACGATCAGGGTCATGTCGGCTTTGAGAGCCTTCACGTCGATGTTCCAGGTGGAAGGCGAGGTCGCTTTTTCTCTGATATTGAAGTAGGTGTTGAGGGGGTCGCTGCCTGCGTTTTGGGTAATCGCGTGATACCCCACCACCGGCAGCCATTCGCTCACCTTGAGGGTAAGCGGCCATTGCCAGATGTTGGCATCGGCGGCTGTGGGAACAGACGCAAAGACCGATGGGATCGTAGAAAGATCACTGACATCTCTGCAAATGTCATTACTGGGGCACCATTGCTCGGTGACTGCCTTCGTCCCGCCTATAGCGGTAGCGCTGTAATTAACTTTTATTTGAACTTTGTAATATTCGCTCGGGTTGAATTTTTGGGCGCTGGTTACCGAAGACCACTTGGTGTTGGTACAGGTCAGGAACATGCCAGTGCTGTCCTGGGCAATGCTTTGGGTGGCGCTGGTGCAGGCGGCTCCGGCGACCGCCACAGGCAGCTTGAGCGCGTTGAACGAGCCCCTGGTCGCGCTGACGTCCAGTGCCGCCGCGGTGGCCGCCACGTTGACATTGGTGAAGTTGCCCGTGCTTGCGTTCAGGTTCGTGAAGTTGCCTGTGTTTGCGCTGACTGCACCCTGTGCAGCGATGTTGCCCAGTACGTTAGCCGATGAAGTAGAGATGTTGGCAACGTTGGTCAGGCTTTGGTTGTTCAAGTCCCAAGTTTCGGTAGGCAATGCGCTGCCGCCGGGGTTGGTCTGCCCGTCTGCGCTGTCGTAGCCGTTGCGCACGGCAATGATCCCGCCCACGCCGGTTTCCCTGGGCTCATTGTTTTCGGGATTTGTGTCGTCGTAGCGCAGGGGGTTGACTATGCTCAAGCCGGCGTTGATCAACTCGCCGCTGCCCGCCGGGTTGGACATGGCGGCCTCGGTGCCGGCATGCTGCAGGACCATGGCCAGCATGGCCCCCGAGCCTTGCCAGTTGGGCAGGACGTAGGGCTGTGTGTTGAAGAGCAGGCTTGACAGCGCCATCCAACTGCTGGCCGGGCAGCCCTGCGCGGTCGGTGTTGAGGCGGCGCTTGGAGCGGCGCTGAAGTCTGCATTGTTGTAGTACTTCATGCTGCCGGGCACGAGCGGTTTGTCGGTAGGCGTTGTCGCCGTTCGCACCGTCGCTGATGCCGTGGCGATCAGGCCTGTGCTGCTGGTGACAGGGGTGTTGCTGATTTCGACGACCGGGTACGCACCCTCCGTTTCCCAGTTGCCGACCGTGGAGCTGCCTACGCCCGTGGGATCGGCACCTTTCGCAGAGCGCAGGCCGATGCTCGCAATATCGCGCTGCCAGCCCAGATCGAGTTGCACCCAGGCACGGCTGCTGGCGGCAACCTGGCTCCGAAAAAGCCCGGGGGTGACGTAGGGGGCAGCGCTGACGGGTGGAGGATTTGTCAGCCTGAGATCCACGAGATTGCTTGTGCCGTAGTAGGCGGTGGAGTTTGTCCAGTTTGCGCGCGTATCGGCGAATACCTGGGAGGACGTGATCACGGCTGAACTGGCCACATTGCTGCCGTTGCTGATGATTTCTACTTCATCCAGGGCCAGGTGGGTGCCCAAGTCCTTGCGGCGTACCAGCACGTAGCGCCCGCTCAAGGTATTGGCGGTGGGCACGCAGCGTTGGGTGATCACGGCCAGCAGCTTGGCCGGGGCCGGGCTGTAATTGGGATCGCTGGGCGAGGTGCCGGGGGCGATGTTGCCTATGCTGCCGTCCGCTTTGGGCGCGGCAATCAAAGTTTTTGACGGGAGGTCCAGCGCGTCGGTGGTGCCCGCACGCAGCAAGCCCAGGCTCACCAGTTCTGCCACTGTCGGTTGCAGGCCGTTGACCACGGGCGTGCCGTTGATGATCAGGTTGCAAGCCGTGCCGACCAGTTTCGTTTTTGAGGTGATGGAGGCCAGGCCATGAAGGCTGCATTCCGGGTTCAGTCCTTTGAGCGCCACGCTGTGCAGCGACATGTACTGACCCAGGCTGGCATTGATGCGGGCATATTTCTCCCCGACCACCTTGCCCTTGTCGATGCGCGTCTGCATCATTTGCAGCGCCATGTATGACACAGCCGCCAGCGCGATCAGCCCGAGCACCACCGTGGCCTCCAGCAGCAGGAAGCCGGCTTGCTTGCGCAGCCGGGCCGACCGGGTGAGCGCCGCACTGCGTGGCTGGGTCGGCCTGGTTGGGCTGGCTGGGTTCATGTGGGTCGAACGCCTGATGAAACGGATTGCACCGTGGCAAAAAACGCCATGATCATGGCGGCCAGTCCGATGCCGCCCAGCACGATCAGTACGTTGTTGAGTTTGCTGGCCGCGCCTTCGACCGAGCGGGCGATCCGGTCGATGGAACCCACGCCAATCTTGACGAAGGCGGCGACCGGGTCGCGCCGTTCCGAGGCCTCTTGAACCCGGTCTTCCATGTCGGCGTTGAGAAAGCCGGTGCGAAACGCGGAGCCAAACTGGGTGGCATTGCCCGAGGACAGGGCGCGCAAGGTTTCGCGCAAGTGCCAGCGCAGCCAGGGGGAGCTGAACTTCATGGCCCGCTCCAGCGAGCCGCGCAGCGAAACGCCGGTTCGCATGAGCGAGGAGAGCGACACGATCAGCATGGCGCCGGTGTAGCTTCGGTAGACGTTGTAGGGCGGGTATTTGTCGAGCACGCGGCGCACCGGCCCCTGCCACCGGCTCAGCGAGCGCATGAAGGCGACCAGCAGGATCACCACCGCGCCGACGATCCACAAGCCATAGTGGCGCACCACATAAGCCACGGCATACATGGACTGACCGATGGGAGGCCACTTTTCGACCGGCAGCAAGGTCTCTATGACCGGCACGGCATAAACAGAAAAGCCGATCAGCAGCGCTGAAAAAACGACCAGCAGGCCCAGCGGGTAGGCCACGGCCTTGCGCATCACGCGGGACATCTGGTCGAGCTTGGCGCACATGTCCGCCATGAAGAACAAGCCTTTGGCCAGTGTGGCGTCGCCGCTGTTTTGAATGGCGTCGAGCATGATCAGCTCGGTGGGCGAAATGACCGGCCGCAGCGCCTGCGCCAGGCCGTCTTTTTGCATGGCTTTCATCATGGCCAGGTACATCTTGGCGGTGGACGGGTCGCGCCTGCGCGCCCGCGCCTCAAAGCCCTTGAGCACCGTGAAGATGGACACGCGGTCTTCCAGCGCTGCGGCCAGGTCCTGGTAGAAGTCGGCCCGGCGCTTGCGCAGGGCGCTTCGCGCCATGGATATCTGAATGCTGTCAATTAAAAAGGTCATGGCAGTTGCGGTGAGGATGCCGGCGTAGAGGACGTAGAGGACGTAGAGGACGTAGAGGACGTAGAGGACGTAGAAGGCGCTGCGGGCAGCGCAGGCGTTGCGGACCCGGCCGCTTGCGCAGGTGAAGGCATGCTGCTGGAGGCGGTCATGGCGGCAAACACATTGGGTGCACCAAAGTTCAGCTCAAAGTAATACGGGTCCACGAGGCCGCGCGAAACGTCGTAAAGCGCATGACCCCAGGCTTCCTTGCCGTGCATCTCGGGGTTGTCAAAGTGCGTGTTGCGGCGGTTGCGCCAGACTTGCCGGGCTTCGATGTCCTTGCCCTGGCCCAGCAAGAGCAGCAGTTCAAGGTCCGGCACCAGTACCTCGGCATGTACTTTGACGCCCTTCACGCCTTGCCGCTCGGACTGGCTGTAGTCAATGCCGGGCTTGCGGCAATGCGGGCAGCCCTGGTCGCTGGCACAAAAGAAGGTACTGGTGTCCAGGCCAAAAATGTCCTGGTAGGTTCGCAGGCTCTGCGGCGTCATGACGCTGGCCGCAGGCACCTTGCATTGGGGGCAGTTCAGCGGCGTGAGCACCTGGTACACCAGCGCCGACAGGAACTCGGGGTTGCAGATGCTTTCCCGGTTCAGACCCAGCGCCTTGGAAGTCAGGCGGCCGATCACACCAATGGCGGACGTGGCGTGCACGGTGGTCAAAATCTTGTGGCCGGTCTGTATGGCCGCCATGGCCATTTCAGCCGATACGGAGTCGCGTATCTCGCCAAACATGCCGACGTCCGGGTCCATCCGCAAAAAGGCCATCATGGCGACCAGGAAAGGGTTGCTGCGCTCGTCCACACCCTGGCGCTGAACCGACAAATGCGACACGCCCTCGACCTGGTATTCGACCGGGTCTTCGATGGAGATGATTTTGCGGTTGCCGGGCCGGGCCAGCTGCGTGAGCAGGGTGTTGAGCGTGGTGGTTTTGCCCGAGCCGGTGACGCCCGCCACAAAAATGCCGCCCCAGGCGGTGCCCACGGCCTCCATCAGGAGTTGGGTCTGCGAGTCGGTGTAGCCCAGGCGCTCAAGCCTGAGAAGTTCGCTTTGGTCAGAGCGTGAGCCGCGCAGGATACGCAGAATCACGTCCAGCCCGTCCACGGCCGGATGGCTTTGAAAGCGCAGTGTGATTTGCTCGCCTTTGACGAGCAGGGGAATCATGGCGACCTGGGCCACGCCGATATTGAACGCGACTTCAGAGCGCGAACCCTCTTGCGCCACCAGGTTGTAGCAGGCCGAGATGCCGTCCAGCGCAATGCGCAGTGGCACGGCGGTCATGACCCGCATGATGCCGTCCAGCCGCACGCGCAGTTTGGCGGTAGCGCCACGCAGCTCAAAATGCAAGTCACTGGCGTTGAGCTGCATGCACGAGTGCAGCGTGTTCTTGAACCACTCGATGGGAACCGAGTCGGCCAAAATGGTTTGCACCACCGTGGCGTCCATTTGTGCCTGCTTGGACGCTTCAGTGTCCAGATGGTCCTGGTCATAAAGCAAGAGATCGATGATCTCGGGGGTGACGGTGGCCTGGCCCTTGAACTTGAAACCCTTGGTCTTGAGCGTGGTGATGACGTGGTACCAGGTCACCGAAAGCCGCTCTTCGGGGGTCGAGAGCAAGACAAAATGGCCGCCTTTGTCGCCCAGGGCCGCAAGCTGGCGCTGCTTGTTTTCTGCCAAGGCGATGGCCGCGCCCGCGCCATGCGTGAGCAGCGAGGTGTAAGGCGGCAAGTCCTTGAAGTTGCTGTAGTGCGACAGCAGCGAGCCGCTGGCCTTGTGCGGCTGCGTGGCGTGGAATGCTTCGGGTTGTGCGGACATGGTGGTCTTGGCTCCGGGCTTATTTGCGCAAAGGAAAAATGCCCGGTACGGTGCTGGCGTCGGGCACTTGCAGGGCGCTGATGCTCGGCACGGTCGACGTGCTCAGCAAGGCCTGCGGCGCAAACAACTGGGGCGGTCTTTCCCCCGGCCTGGGTGCGGGGATGGTCAGCGTGTCGCCGTTGGGGTGCCGCAGTTTCAGGCCTTCGGTATCCAGGCTCAGCAGGATCCAGGGACCGACGGTTTGCAGCCCGGCGCTGTTGGTGAGCTGGTGAACGCGTTGCTTGTAGACCACCTCGACAACCAGCCGCCCCGCGGCACCGGCCATGAACCAGATCATGGGTGCTTCTGGTGCGGCTTCAGGCGTTTTTTGTACGGCCCCTGCTTTGACGGCCCTGCCTTGGGTCGGACTGGTAGCGGGTTTGCTGGTTTGCGCCGCCGTGGCGGGGCCAAACCCGTTCATGGCCTGCTCTTGCGCTCGGGTGGCCTTGACCAGCTCCAGCATGCGCTGGGTGGCGGTGTTCGCGCTTTTCATTTCGTCGCCCAGCGAGCGGCTCACGGGGCTTTGCGCGTGTGCGGCGTTGGGTGCAAGCAGCAACGAAGCAGGCAGCAAAGCAGCAAGTGACGCGTTCAATAGAACAGACAGTAAATTGGGCCGCAAAACCCTCTGCAAGCTAGCGCGGTTTGGCATAAAAGCTCCCTTCGATTTTGTAGCGATAGCCCAGGCTGCTGGCAATCAGCCCGGCAAAAGCCTTGTCTTCCGGGCCGCCCCCGCCGCCAGTGCGTGCGATGCCGAGTGACTCGACCACCACGTAGTGCGGCAGTTGCAGGTCTTGCAGGGACCAAAGGTCAGACTCAAGCTGCCAGCCTCCCTTGAGCACCGGTTTGCTGATTTCTTCGATCGGCCCTTCGCCACCAAACAAGTTTGCAGGGCGCAGGCTGGCCACTTGCCGGGGCAGCAACTGGGCATCCAGAATGAAGCTGCCCCACTCCAGGTAGGCTTCGCGCAAGGTGGGCAGGTTTGCGCGTTGCAGGCCTTGGGCGGCGGCTTCGGGGGCTGAGGCCGAAGGCGCTGCCGGCACGGCCTTGACCGGATGCTCGGTTTCCAGCACATGCTCATTTTTTTCTCCGGGCTTGAGCGCCGGGCGTTGCTTGCTGGCGTACGGAAAGTTACTGTCGAACTCCGCAAAGTTGCCACTCACGCGCGCCCAGGTGGCGGTGCATTTGTCGGCACGGCAGCTAAGGGAGCGCAGCTGCCAGCCGGCCACGGCCAGGGGGATGCTGCGCAAGGCATCACGCCAGGGCGTCAAGCTGCTGTCCCCGGTAGCGCCCACGCTCTTGATGGCGGCCTTGATGGAGGTCTCGTAGCGGGCGTTGATGTTTTTTTCGGCAACCTGCTCGGCCTGTTTTTTTTGCCAGGCAACTTCGAGCACGTAGTACGCATACGCAAAGCCCGAGAGCACCAGCGCCGTCAAGACAGCCAGGCCGATCTTGAGGTTCGGGTTGGGAATGAGCCGCAGCCGGGAGCGCTTGTTGGCCCGTTCCGCCACCTGCATGGGCTGCAGGTCGGTCATGTCGGGCAGCCAGTCGACGTTGCCCACCAGGCGTATGGACTGGCCGGTGTTCATCGCCATGAACTCATCGCCCAGCGCTTGCATTTCCTCGCGGGAGCCCTGGGTGTCAAAGCCGGGCGTCGGGTTGTTGTCGGCCAGGCCCACCAGACCGAAGATTCCTTCGTGCTCGAACACGAAGAGTTCGGCGCCGCTGGTGGAGAAATGCTCGGCCAGCACCATCGCCACCGAGTGCGCAGCCTTGACGCTTTGCTTGGTGAGCGGCCCCATCAGGCCCAAAGTGCTGCCTGGCTGCGACACCACGTGGTGAACGTAACCGGTGCGACGCGCTTGCTTGAGCTGGGTGGCCAGGCTCGCGTCTTGCGAGATGGGGCTCCAGCGCATGCCGAACACCAGTCGGGTGTCGTCGATCGCCCAGGCGGTGGTTTTGGGCAGGGTCTGCTTCCTGGCCGCTTCTTTGGCGTTTTTGGCGCTTGGCAGTGTTGCTGTCGGGTCTTTCCGGTCGTTCTCGTCTACCTGCTCTGCCGGCTCTGAAAGGTCTGCGTTTGGAAGGGTGTCGGCTTCCGGGGCCGGAGTTTTGCCGGCCCTGCGACGCAAGGCCAGCAGCAAGCTCGCCAGAAAAGCAAAACGCGTTGCCATGCCCGCTCTCAGAATGTGTTGAGTCGTGGAGTGATCACGATCACCGTGCTCTGGCGCGAGGCCTTGGCGCGCTGGCTCGCAGGCAACACGCCCCGCACCACATCACGCTCGTCACGCAGCAGGATCTCACGTTCAAACCCGGTCATGACCAGGGTTTCGCCGGCTTTGACGCTGAGCCGCTGCAAGGTGGTGAAGTCATCCACCGCGGGAAGTTGAACGCTGTTTCGCAGGCTGCCTTCGCCAGAGGCAAACTCCTTGAGCTCGCGCAAGGCGCTGACCGACAACACGCTCTCGAGCAAGATCCGCCCCGAGTCCAGCAAGGTGGGTGTCAGCAGCATGCTAAAACCCGTGGTGATGGAGTCGGCGGTCAGGGTTGCGCCGGTGCTGGTGCCGCCGGTGGTGCTGACCGTGCCGGCGGTCACGGATTTGAGGTAACCCTCCTTGCTGGTGACCCCCAGGGGCACGGGCTGGCGGTGCGTGGTGGTGAGCACGGCCGAATAAGCCGTGTTGACCTTGCCAAAATCCTCCAGTGCCGAGATCAGTGCGCCGTCATTGCCTTTGACGAAGCTGAACAGGGCGCCCGCTGATCCCGAGTAGCTGCCCAGCGTGTCGGGTGATTTCAGGGTCAGGTTGCCATTGAGTCTTGAACTCACCGCGCTCCAGTTGATGCCGGTGCTTTGCTCTTGCCGCAAGTCGACCTGCAAGACTTCCACCTCCAGCGTGAGCTGGCGCATCATCAGCTCGTTTTGTACATTGATGAAGCGTTCGACGGCTTCCACGTTGGGCAGGGCATCGGTGACGGTGACCAGCCCCAGGCGCTCATCGACCTGCAGCTTGCCCAGCGCTGACACCTGGTCTTTCAGGTTGGCTGCCAGCGCGGCCCAGAAGTTGCCGTTGACCGCTGAGCTGGCGGTGAGGGTGGAGCCCGCAGCCACGGAGGCGGTAGCCGTGATGCCGCCGCTGACGGCTTTGACCGTGATCACCCGGGTGACCACGCGCGACAGGGTGATGCGCCCTTCGTTGTAGCGCCACTGCAGGCCGGCGCGCGTGCTCAGGTCGTCCAGAAAGCCGCGCAGCGAGCCGCTGTAATTGAGCTCGAAGGTGGTGCGCAGTTCAGCTTCATTGAACTGCACGGTGGTGGCTTTGAGGGCCGCTGCCTGGCGCTGCGTTTGCACGGCGGCGCTTTGCTCTGCAGACGGTGCGGCGGCAACTGCCGTTACGCTGACCCCGCCAGCCTGAAACAGCGCCGGGTCCATCAAAGCGTCCGGCGTAACCACCACGGGTAACTCAATCACCCGCGAGAGCAATTCGGCTATTTGTGCCAGGCCGTGCCTGCCAGGCAAGCGCAGCGTGAGTTTGCCCAGATGCGCCGGCAGACTCAGGCTCGGGTCCAGCGGCACCGAGCGGCTGGCAAAGCGCGGCGTGGTGTCTTGGCGCAAATAGGCGGGTGGTGGAATGGTTTGCCGCACGATCTGCTGGGCCGTGCTAGCGCGCGCTGACTGCGTGTGCTGCTCTTCGGTGACCATTTTGTGGGTGGCGCAGCCAGGCAACAGGAGCAGTGCAGTCAGCGCCGCGACTGCTGCAAGGGCCCTGCTCGGCGCGGGCCGCGCCAGGCCAGGCAATGGCACGGCCCGCGCCGCCTGGAAAAAACTGCGCATCAGCGTCGCTCCGCGGACTGGTAGCGCGAGATCCGCAACACCCGCGTGGCCGGGTTGGCGCTGGCTTGCAGCGGGTAGTCGGTGTTGGCGAGCGCGCGCATGGTGACCTCGATGGCGTACAAAAAATCTCCTTCAATGCTCAGGCTGGCGTCGAGCAGGAAATCCCGCTCGGCCTCCCACACCAGCAGCCAGCCGGCCGCACCGGCCCAGCGTTGCAGGGCGGGCGACAACCGTTTGTCTGCCAGTTCAATGGACCAGACTTGCGGCGCGGCCTTGTCTGCGGCCGGCGTCTGGTTGTCGGGGCTGACGGATGGTTTGGGCAGCTCGGCTTGCTCAGCTTGATAGGGTTTGAGCACGGGCCGGCTGCTGCGCACCCATTCCATGCTCATCTCTGAGCGGCCCGGACCCGGACCCGGCGCCGCGCCGCCCTGGGCTTGTGCGCTGCCGGCCAGCAGCCACAAGCCCAGCCAGGCGGCGCATGCGCCTGGACTGGCCAAGACCTGTATGCGGCTGGGTGTCACGTTCAGCTAGGGATGTAGAGGCTGATGACTACCGTGGTGGTGGTGGAGCTACAACCCGATGACAAGGCGCTGGTGCTCAATGCGGCCGTGGGGCCCGCCTTGTATGCACCGGTAGTGCCGGGCGCTGCGCTGCCGTCGGTGGGTGCCGTGGCCGTCACGTAAATCGCATCAGCGGTGTTGACGAAGGAGGTTGCCACCGAGGCGCAACTCTCAACAGGGATGCCAGTCAAGCGGTACCAGAACCCGGCGTTCGCCGGTACGCCCGAAAATGTGACGGTGTTTGCGTC
>CAJAOB010000049.1 GCA_903941205.1 uncultured Burkholderiales bacterium
AGCGCGCGAGGCCAGGGCGATTTGCGCCGCGGCCATGGCCAGCATCGGGCTGCCCTCGGGCACGTTCAGGTCCAGCATGAAGTCCAGCGAGCCAAAGGCCAGCCGCGCCACGCCGGGCGCCGCTGCAATGGCTTGCACGGCTTGCAGGCCGCGGGCGGTTTCAATCAGGGGCAAGGTGCGGCTGCCGGGCGCCAGCCGGGCCTGAACGGCCGCCACCTGCGCGGGCGATTCGCACTTGGGCAGCATCACACAGCGCAGCGGCGAAGCGGCCAGCAAGGCCAGGTCGTCGGCATACCAGGGGCTGGCGTCGTCATTGATGCGCACCACCAGGCGGGTGGCCAGCGCGCTTTGGCTGTGAATCCATTCAGCCACAGCCTTGCGCGCAGCGGCCTTGTCGGCTGGCGCCACCGCGTCTTCCAGGTCCAGGATGACCCGGTCGGCTCCCGAGGCCAGCGCCTTGGCAAAACGCTCGGGCCGGTTGCCGGGCACAAACAAATAAGTCAGCGCATCGTCCGCGATCACGTCGGTGGGCAGGGGCGTGGCCGCGCTCATACGGCGCCTTGTTCGCGCAGCGCAGCGATGGCTTCAGGGCTGTAACCGTAGCGGCTCAAAATCGCGTCGGTGTGCTGGCCCAGTGCGGGCACCGCGTCCATGCGCGGCTCGCCGTGCTGCCACGAGCCAGGTGGCAGCAGCGCGGGAATCGCACCGGCTGATGTCTGAACCTCCCGCCAGCGTCCGCGCGCCTTGAGCTGCGGATGCGCCCAGACTTCTTCCATGGTGTTGACCTGCGCGTTGGCAATGCCGGCGGCCTCCAGCCGCTCGGCCACTTGCGCGGCCGTCAGGCTGGCAAAGGCCTGCAAGATCAGCTTTGACAGCTCGGCCCGCGCGGCGCTGCGCTTGGCGTTGCTGGCAAAGCGCGCCTCGCCGGCCAGTTCGGGTTGCAGCAAAACCTTGTCGCAAAAAATCTTCCACTCGCGCTCGTTTTGCAGACCCAGCATGACGGTCTTACCGTCACCGGCGGCAAACGGGCCGTAGGGGTAAATGGTGGCGTGGCTGGCGCCGGTGCGCGGCGGCGGCGGCGCGCCGTCAAAGGCGTAGTACAGCGGGTAACTCATCCACTCGGACAGCGACTCCAGCATCGACACATCGATCCGCTGGCCCTGGCCGGTTTGCTGGCGGTGCATGAGCGCGGCCAGGATGTTGGTGTAGGCGTACATGCCGGCGGCAATGTCGGCCATCGAGTTGCCGGCCTTGGCAGGTGTCTCGGGCGTGCCGGTGATCGACACAAAACCGGCTTCGCTCTGGATCAACAGGTCGTAGGCTTTCTTGTCGCGGTAGGGGCCGGGGTTGGTCGGGTCATCGCCGTAACCCGAGATGTCACAAACAATGATGCCGGGCTTGACTTTGGACAGCGCTTCAAACGACACGCCCAGCCGCGCCGCCGCGCCGGGCGCCAGGTTTTGCACCACCACGTCGGCTTCTTCCAGGATCAGGCGCATCAGGACTTTTTGCGCCTCTTCGTGCTTGACGTCCAGCGTCAGGCTTTCCTTGGAGCGGTTGGTCCAGACAAAGTGCGAGGCCAGGCCTTTGACGCGCTCGTCGTAGCCACGTGCAAAGTCGCCCACGCCGGGGCGCTCGATCTTGATGACGCGGGCGCCCATGTCAGCGAGCTGGCGCGTGGCAAAGGGCGCCGCAATCGCGTGCTCCAGGGTGACAACGGTGATGCCCTTGAGGGGTTGCATGGGTGCTTTCTTGTGCTTTCTTTGCTCGGTTGCTTACAGCGTTCAGGCCAAAGTGGCGACGGCGTCCATGGTCAGCCAGCCTTCGTGGTCTTGCGCCCACAGGCGCACGGTCTTGCCGTCGGCAGACGGCTCGCCGTGAACAGAAAACGGATGGATGTCAAAGGTCGGGCGCACCGCCTTGAACTCAAAGCGCAGCACCGGCACGCCCGGCAGCTGGTGGCGCAGCAAGTCCATCAGCAGCGTGGCGATCAGCGGGCCGTGCACGATCAGGCCGGGGTAGCCCTCGACCTCGGTGACGTACTTGCGGTCATAGTGAATGCGGTGACCGTTAAAGGTCAGCGCCGAATAGCGAAACAGCAACACATCGTCGGGCAGGATGCGCCGCGTCCAGGCGGCTTGCGCCGGCGCGGCCACAGGCGGCGGCGCCACATCGCCCGGCGTAGGCGCGCCGCGGTAGACGATGTTGTGGTGCTCGGTCAGCGCTACGTCCTGCGCGCCCTGGCGGCGCACTTCATGGCGCACTTTCACAAACAAGAGGCTGCCGGTGCGGCCGGTTTTTTCTTTCAAATCGACGATGGTCGAGGTGCGCGAGAGCGCGTCACCCACCCGCAGCGGCTCGTGAAAGACAAAGTCGCTGCCGGCCCACATGCGGCGCGGCAAGGGCACCGGCGGCAAAAAACCACCGCGCTTGGCGTGGCCATCAGCGCCGATCTCGGACTGCGGGTAAATCGGCAAAAAATACAGCCAGTGCCACAGCGGCGGCAGCGGCGTGCCGTCGGCCGGTCGCTCGGCCAGCGCGCCCGGCGGCCAGTCGAGCGTGGCCGTCAGCGCGGCAAAAGGGGTGGCGGTGGAGATC
>CAJAOB010000050.1 GCA_903941205.1 uncultured Burkholderiales bacterium
CTGGGCGCCCAGGCCGGTGTTGCTGACCCGGATACTGCTTGATCAGCCGGCCGATGCCGGGCTGGCGGCGCTGGCTTGCCAGCGATTGCGCCAGACCTGGGCGCCCTGGTTTGAAAAGCGCCCCGCCCAGCCTCCAGACCCGCTGCTTGCGGTGGCCGAGACGGCTGCATTCTGGGCACTTGCGGCGCTCAACGAAGTGCGCGGCTTCTTGCATGACGCTGGCGCTGTACATCTGAAGCAAGGGGTGCGTGCGTGGCTGGGTTTTCATCATGCGAGCCTGACCCACCAGGCGCTGGAACTGGCGCTGCAAACCCTTGCCGGCGCCGCTCGCGAGGAGCCGGACTGGCAGGACAAGGCGCAGGCTTCACTGGCGCGCTTGTGGACGATTTGCCGCGGTCGTCACCCGGACTACCAGGCGCGGATCCTGATGCAGGGCGCCCACGCGCTTGATGTGCCTGTGCTGCCCTTCCTGCCGACCACCAAGCATTGGCAATACGGCTGGGGCAAGCGATCGCGGCATTTGGTAGAGTCCTCGTCGGACCAGGATGGCGTTCTGGGCGGACGACTGTCGGGCTCCAAGGTGGCCAGCAAGGCCGTCTTTGATGCCCACGGCTTGCCCAGCCCAAGCCATCGGCTGGTAGAGCAGCCGGCCCAACTGCTGGCCGCGGCCGAAGCCGTGGGTTGGCCCTGCGTGCTCAAGCCCGTTGAAGGCGGCGGCGGAAAAGGCGTGACCGCCAACATCCGCACGCCCGAGCAGTTGCAAGCGGCTTTCGAACATGCCAGATCGTTCAAGCCAGGCCCTTTCATGGTGGAGACTTTCGTGCCTGGGGATGATCACCGGCTCATGGTGATCGATGGGAAGCTGCATGCGGCGATCCGGCGTGAGCCTTCCTTTGTAACGGGTGATGGGCTCGCAGCTATCGCGCAGTTGGTCGGACGAATCAACGCGAGTCGCTCCACGAACATGGTGGTCAGCCGGTATTTGCGGCCCATAGCGCTCGACCAAGTGTTGCAGCAGCATCTGGCTAGCCAGGGCATGTCGTTGGCGACCGTTCTCGCGCCCGGCCAGCGTGTGAGCTTGCGAAGCAATGCGAATTTGTCCACCGGCGGCATATGCACCGATGTCACCGAGCGGGTTCATCCGCAGGTGCGGCTCATGGCCGAAATGGCGGCGAGTGCTTTTGGCCTGGCCTGCACGGGAGTTGACTACATCTGCACCGATATTTCGCTGGCGCCAGCGGCTTGCGGCGGCCAGCTCATCGAGATCAATACATGCCCTAGCCTGGATGTCATGATCGCGGCTGGTGCCGATCCTGTCGCGGTGGCCTCGGCGGTTCTGGGGCCTGTTCCCGGACGCATCGCCTCGATGCTCGTGGTGTTGCCGCATGAAGCGCTGGCGGCCGCGCGCGATCTCTTGAGCAGCATGCCCTGGCCGGGCCATGCCGGACTGGCTTGCAGTGACTGGGCTGTGGTGGCCGGCTTGCCGCTGGTGGGCGCCAAGTCTCAAGCGTGGGCGGCGGTGCAGCAAATGTTGCGTCACGCCAGGCTGCAGGCTTTCATCGTGGGGTGCTCCGACAGGGAACTCATGTCCATGGGCATGCCGGTGGACCGCGTGGACCGCGTGGTCACCATCGATGTGCGATTACCGAATGAATGGTTGAAAACGCTGGAGCGCTACGCGGGCCGTGTGCAGGAGGCACCGGTCGCGAATCTCGAAGCCCTGTGCCACGGGTTTTTCGCCCATGCGCCAGCCCTGGACGGCGCCGGTCCCTGACTTGTCGGTCCAGCTCTTCAGGGGATCTCGGGCGCTAGTTGCTGTCGTTGCCGGACCGCGTCCATGACATGTTCGATCTGGTAGGACTCTATCGCCAGCAAGGTGCCGGCCGGGGTGTTCGCCACAGCTTCTCGGTAGGCCTTGAGGTTCGAGAGCTCAACTGTGACGGCGCTGGCAGGCACGCCGTTGTCGCGCAGGCTTTGGGCCAGCATGTGAGCAACTTCACCCGGGCGTCGCCCGCGCAAGGACTCTTCTTCCTCGGTGCACACATAGTGAGAAAAAGCGCCGGCAACAGCCTTGGCGCTGGCCGTGATGAATGCATCGGGACGGTTGCCGGCGGCGTTGAAAACCAGGGTTCGGCGTGAGTTCTCAGAGCGCTGCCAAGGGTTGATCCGGGCAAACCCGGCAAGCCCCGCCAGCGCCTCGGGCCCGTCTGCTGTGAACAGGAGCAGGGGGTAAGGCAGGCCGGGTATGAAGTTCATCCGCCCCGGGTTGCTTTGGTAGCTCGACTCAAAGCTTGTCAAGCCTTTGACGATGGTGTCGAAACCCACTTTCAAGCCGTGGGCCATGATCATGGCAAACAAGGCGTTGAGCATGGCGGGGCGAAAGCGCGCTTGCCAGCTCGACGGCATCTCGCTGGCACGCAACCGGCCCAGCACCTGATTGCCGTCTTGCAGCACCAGCCAGGGCTCGCCGGCCTGCGTGTGCAGGAACGCGGCCAGGCCACCTGAGGCCAGGTGCGCCAGCACGTCCGGGTTATCCGGGCTCTCGCTCACCAGACCCAGGCGGCGGGCCTGAAGGCCGGAGCGCATCGCCAGGCACAGCGGATCGTCGGCGTTCAGAACCGCCAGCTCCTTTGCATGGCGAACCACCAGTTGCTTGACTTGGGCCATGTCCTCGCGGCTGTTGATACCGTCCAGCCCGAGATGGTTGTCATGCACATTCAGCACGGCGCCCACATCAAGCTGGTCCACGCCCATGCCCGACTTGAGCAAGCCGCCGCGGGCGAGTTCAAACACGCCGGCCGTGACCGCAGGGTCGAGCAGCAGTTGCGCGCCCAGTCGCCCGACGGCGCAGTCGCCCTGGCGCACTTGCTGCGCGCCGACATACGTGCCTTGCGTGGTGGTCAGGGCGACCATGTCGCCAGCGCCCGTGAGAATATGCGCCAGCATCCGGCTGGTGGTGGTTTTGCCCAGGCTGCCCGTGATGCCCGCCAGAGGCACGCGGCACTGACCCTGGTCTTCAAACAAGTGCTCGACCATGCGGCTGGCGACATCGGTTTGCGCCGTGGCCGGCAAATGAACTTGCAGCCCCGGCCCGGCATTGACCTCCAGAACCGCGCCGCCGGTTTCGCGCCACGAGCGGCTGATGTCAGTGGTCTGAAAGTCAATGCCGGCCACTGGCAAGCCCAGCAAGGCAGCGGCTCGCTCGGCGAGCAGGCGGTTGTCGGGGTGAACCTGGCTGCTGACGTCTCGCGAGATGCCGCCGGCTGACAAGTTGGCCGTGCCGCTGAGCACCACGGCTTGCCCGGCCGCGGGTACAGAATGCGCATCAAGCCCGGCTTTGATGGCCTTAAGA
>CAJAOB010000051.1 GCA_903941205.1 uncultured Burkholderiales bacterium
CATGGCGGCGCGCAAACCGGTCAGATGGGTGCCGCCGTCGCGCTGCGGAATGTTGTTGGTAAAGCAAAGCACTTGCTCGCTGTAACCACTGTTCCATTGCATCGCCACTTCCACACCGATGTTGGTGCCCTGATCGCTCTGGCGATCGCCCATGGCGTGAAAAATATTCGGATGCAAGACCGTCTTGCCCTTGTTGGCAAAAGTCACAAAGCCTTTGACACCGCCGGCGCCCGCAAAGTCGTCTTCCTTGCCGGTGCGCTCGTCCTTCAGACGAATCTTCACGCCATTGTTCAAAAAGCTCAGCTCACGCAAACGCTTGCTCAATATCTCGTAATGAAAATCGTTGTTTTCCTTGAAGATATCGGTGTCCGGCAAAAAATGAACTTCAGTACCGCGCTTGTCGGTGTCACCCATCACCTTCATTGGCGAGACTTCGACGCCGTTGACCGCATCAACAATCCGGTTTTGTACAAAGCCCCTGCAGAACTCCATGGCGTGAACCTTGCCGTCGCGGCGAATCGTCAGCCTGAGCATCTTGGACAAGGCGTTAACGCAGCTCACGCCCACACCATGCAGACCGCCGGAGACCTTGTAGCTGTTCTGGTTGAATTTGCCGCCAGCATGCAGCTCGGTCAGTGCGATTTCTGCCGCTGAACGCTTGGGTTCGTGCTTGTCGTCCATCTTGATGCCGGTCGGGATGCCGCGACCGTTGTCAACCACGCTGACCGAGTTGTCGGTATGGATGGTTACCATGATGTCGTCGCAATGGCCTGCGAGCGCCTCATCGATGGAGTTGTCGACCACCTCAAAAACGAGATGATGCAAGCCAGTGCCGTCCGAGGTGTCGCCGATGTACATGCCCGGCCGCTTACGCACCGCCTCCAGACCCTCCAGGATCTGAATCGCCCCTTCGCCATAGCCTTCCGAAGCGCCTGCCTGGTTGGTGTCAATGACAGGCTGGTAGTTCGAGCTGCCTTCTTCGCCGGCACCCGAATGCACACCTGGGTCTGGTTTGCTGCTGCTGGCGTCGCTGTCTGGCTTGATGTCTTCGGTCATAACTAACTTTCGCGTATCTCTCAAAAAACCAAACCCGCGACGAAAACCTGCGCGGGTTGTTGCATGTTGAATGCCCGGCGGCAAAGCGCAGGGCAAACATTCAAAACTGCATCAAATCCTCATCGGCATGACCACGTACTTGAACGTGGCGTTATCCGGGATGGTGAGCAAAGCAGAACTGTTGGAATCCGACAGCTCGATCTTCACCATGTCCTGCTCCATGTTGGTGAGCGCCTCGATCAGGTAAGTCACGTTGAAACCAATTTCGATGGAATCACCTGCATAGTCGATGTCCAACTCGTCCATCGCTTCTTCCTGTTCGGCGTTGTTCGAGGCTACCCGCAAAGAACCCGGCTCTACATTCAGGCGCACACCCTTGAACTTCTCACTGGTCAGGATGGCCGTACGCTGCAAGCTCGCCAGCAAAGGGGCCCTGCCCAGCGTGATGATGTTCCTGTGATTTTTAGGAATAACACGGTTGTAGTAAGGGAACTTGCCTTCAACCAGCTTTGTCACGAATTCCATACCCTCAAAACTAAACTTGGCTTGGTTACCAGCAAATTGCATCTGAATTGCTCCCTCCTTGTTACTAAGAAGGCGCTGCATTTCAAGCACCGTCTTGCGCGGCAAGATGACTTCCTGGCGCGGGACTTCCACGTCCAACATCGCCGAGGAAAAAGCCAGGCGGTGGCCATCCGTGGCAACCAGGCTCAGTTGCTTACCTTCAGCCACAAACAAGATGCCGTTGAGGTAGTAACGAATGTCATGCAAAGCCATGGCAAAAGACACTTGGCTGAGCAACTCTTTCAGTGTTTTTTGAGGAACTGAAAAAACCGGCCCGTAACTAGCCGCCTCTTGCACTAGCGGGAAGTCTTCGGCAGGCATCGTTTGCAGGGTAAAACGGCTTTTACCCCCTTTGAGGATCAGCTTGTTCTGACTTGCTTCAAGTGAAACTGTCTGATCAGCCGGCATGGACTTGAGGATGTCGATCAGCTTTCGAGCGCCAACGGTCGTCGTGAAGCTGGAGTCATCGCCGTCAAGGTCTGCCGCAGTACGAATCTGGATCTCAAGATCGCTGGTGGTGAGCTGGATGGTTGACCCTGTCTTGCTGATCATCACATTGGCAAGGATAGGCAAGGTGTGACGGCGCTCCACGATGCCTGCGACGGAATTGAGTATGGACAACACTTTTTCTTGGCTGGCTTTGAGGACGATCATGTCTTTGCTTTCTTATCTTCTTAATTCTTCAATTCAAAAATAGTAGTAGTAGTAAGCCCTGTGAATTTCTGTGGACATCACTAATATTCTCTTTAAAATCAACAACTTACGAACTGTTTAACCGTGTGTTGGAGTGCCTCTTCAGATCCACGCGGAATGTGCATAACACTTACATCAGGCATTTTTCTGTGGATAAGTACCAGCTTTTCAGAAAATTGTCCCCAGCCTTTCCAAAGTCTGCCCAAACGATCGAAAAAACGTTGGTGTCCTTCACCGGCTGGGGGCCCGTTTCGTGAGAGTGCCGCTTTAGGTACATCCTTTAACCTTTCAGCGTTTGCTCAAGCACGTGAAGTTGTTGATTGAGCTCGGTCATTTGTTGTCGCTCAGCAGACATTTTTCGCACGGCATGCAAAACAGTGGTGTGGTCACGGCCACCAAAAAGTTCTCCGATTTCCGGCAAACTCTTCTGAGTCAACTCTTTGGCAAGGTACATAGCGATCTGCCGGGGCCTTGCAATGCTGGCAGGGCGCTTTTTGGAGTACATGTCCGCGACTTTGATTTTGTAGTAATCGGCCACGGTTTTCTGGATGTTTTCAACTGAAATTTGCCGGTTTTGAATTGAAAGAAGGTCACGCAATGCTTCGCGAGCCAACTGGATGGAAATTTCTTTTTGATTAAAGCGCGAGTAAGCCAGAATTTTTCGCAGTGCCCCCTCAAGTTCCCTGACGTTGGACCGAACGTTCTTGGCAACAAAGAACGCCACCTCTTCGGGCATGTTGGCGCCTTCGGCTTCAGCTTTGCGAATCAGGATAGCCACCCGCATTTCAAGTTCCGGGGGTTCGATGGCGACCGTTAGACCAGAGTCAAAGCGTGAGACAAGACGCTCGTGTATGTCGGTCAGACCCTTGGGATAGGTGTCACTGGTCATCACGATGTGCGATTTCTTGGTCAGCAAGGCCTCAAAAGCATTGAAAAATTCTTCTTGTGTGCGGTCTTTGTTGGCAAAGAACTGCACGTCATCAATCAGTAGCAGGTCGAGCGAGTGATAACGCTCCTTGAACTCGTCAAACGTCTTGCGTTGATAGGCCTTGACAACGTCCGAGACGAATTGCTCGGCGTGGATGTACAAAATCTTGGCAGAAGGGTTGTCCGCCAGGAGCTTGTTGCCGATAGCATGAACCAGATGCGTTTTACCCAGTCCAACCCCACCGTAAATGAAAAGTGGGTTGTAAAGCTGCCCCAGGCTGCTGGCCACATGCATGGCGGCAGCTCTCCCCATTCGATTGGCCGTCCCTTCAATCAGTGAGTCAAAAGTCAGAGCGGTGTTCAGTCGGTTCTTGAAAGGCGCGCTTGAAAGGTCTTCTGCGGCGACTGGTCCGGGCGGCTCAGCCGCTCCCATGGTCTTGAAACTTTGTGGCAACGCACCGCTTCTTGAAGGACTTTCGCGAGGCGCGAGGGCCAGTTCAAGGGTGATTGACTTGCCAGTCACTTTCTCAAGCAGCGCAACGATGCGGGTGGCGTATTGCGCGCGAACCCAATCGAGCTTGAAGCGGTTGCCAACCTGAATGGTGACCTTGCTGAGGTCGATAGCAACCTCTGCGATCAAGGGCTTTATCCAGGTGTTGAACTGTTGCTCGGGTAGTTCCTGCGCCAGATGGTCGACGCAGTTTTGCCACAGATCGTGACCGACGGAAGGACGGAGAGCCTCACTCATGAATGAATTGCATTGAAAACCAGGGAAGGCAGAGGCGGTGCTCTTGCTTGTGGATATTTGTCGTCGGAAGTGCCGCTCATTGTAGTGTGGCAAGGCAGTTATCCACAAGCGCCAGCCCATGCTGAGGCCGCCTGTGACACTTAAAGCACGAGCTGCCTAATTGCTCTGGAGACGCCTCGCCTGCCTTGCCTGAGGGAAGGCAGGCAGGGCGGGTCAAGCATGTCCTTAGTTGCATTGACAGGGTTCTTGCCAGCCGCCCATTAATTAGCCATAATCGTGGGTTTCCCTGATTCACAGGGGGTTTGTGTGCGTCGAGAAGCCTGGTTGGCTTTTGGGCCTCGCAAACCTGGCGGACCTTGAAAAGTTGACAGCGCCGTGCTGTCGCCAAGCTCCCAAGAATCGTTGCAATTGCTTGCAAGGGAAGAGTTTTCTAGCCTGTAGGGATTGATCATGAAACGCACATACCAGCCATCCAAAGTTAAACGCGCCCGCACTCACGGGTTTTTGGCGCGAATGAAAACACGAGGCGGTCGTGCAGTGATCGCTGCCCGCCGTGCCAAAGGCCGCAAGCGCCTCGCTGTCTAAGGCGCTTACAGTTCCCAAAGCCTAAGGGCAATCAGGCGCGGGCTTTGCAGCGACTCAAAACGTGGGCCCAGTTCCAGGCCGTCCTGGCGGGCGCGACGATCGCCAAAAGCGAGCATTTCGCACTGCATCGCAACACCATAGATGCTAAAAGCCCGGAAAAAGCTGGAGCTGACACTGAGCTTGGGTACTGCCTGCCGTGCACCGACCCAAAAAATCAGTTGCGGGAAGGCCTACCAAGGCGCGCCGAGACGCGCGAAACGCTTCACCGTCCAGCAGGAGTCCGTTTGTTGTTCCCGACGCAAGATCTTTGGCTTGGCGCCATGGTTCCGAAACGCTGGGCAAAACGGTCCGCGACCCGCAACGCCATAAAAAGGCAAATTTACGCAGTGAGCGCCAATTTTTCTCCGAAGCACAAGGAAGCTGCATTCGTCGTGCGCTTGCGCCGAGACTTTTCTCGTCAGGCTTTTCCCAGCGCCAGCTCGGATTTTCTCAAGCAGGCCGTGCGCAAGGAACTTCAGGCCTTGCTTCAAGAGGGAGCACGCCGAGCATGAGTACCGTGATGCAAGGGTGGACGCTGTTTTTGAGCTTTCCCAAATTGACGCTGATCGCCTTGGTCAAAGGCTACCGACTCTTGCTTAGCCCCTCGATGGGAGCTGGCTGTCGATTTGCACCAAGCTGTTCCGCCTACTCGTTAGAAGCTCTTGAAGCCCATGGCGCAGCTGCTGGGACCTATCTGACCTTGCGACGTTTGGCACGGTGCCAGCCCTGGTGTGATGGTGGCCATGATCCTGTGCCGGATACAAATCCTTTTTCGACCTTGCCTTTCTTCACCCATTTGGTCCCATCCGTGACCGAAGCACCTCCTAAAAAGAATCTGTCATGAACGACATCCGCCGCACCATCCTGTGGGTGATATTTGGTTTTTCCATGGTGTTGCTGTGGGACCAGTGGCAGGTCTTCAATGGCCAGAAAGCCACCTTCTTTCCTGCGCCGACACAAACCGGCAAGTCGCCTGCCACCGCTGCTTCAGCCACAGCCCCGGTACCCATAACCGGCATTCCTGCCGCCGCCGCACCGGTCTCGGCAGTGCCTGGAGTGAGCAACGTGCCAGCAAGCGATGCAGCGTCAGTGGCGCCTGCGGCAGGCGGGAAGAAAGAGCGCCTGGTCGTGAGCAATGACGTGTTGACGCTGACATTCGATACCGAGGGAGGGTCTTTGGTCCGCTCTGTATTTGCCCGCTATGCTGATATGAACGACACGGCCAGCGGTTTTGCCTTGCTTGATGAGAGCAGCAGCCGGGTTTACGTCGCCCAGTCAGGTTTGATTGGCGTCGCCGGCAGTAATTTGCCGACGCACAAGACGCTGATGACGGTTCTGCCTGGCGAGCGCACGCTCAAAGCTGGTGAAAAGCAGCTCGAAGTCAAATTCGAATCGCCCGAGGTGGGCGGCGTTAAGCTGGTGAAAACCTACACACTGCAGCGCGGTGCATACGATCTGACGGTCTGCCACGAGATCATCAACAACGGTAGCGCCCCGGTCTCGCCACAGCTTTACCTTCAATTGGTGCGCGACGGGAACAAGCCGCCGGGCGAGTCGTCTTTTTACTCGACCTTTACCGGGCCGGCTATCTACACCGAGGCCAAGAAATACCAGAAGGTGGAATTCAGCGACATCGAGAAAAACAAGGTGGACGTGGAAAAGCAAGCCAGCAATGGCTACATCGCCATGGTGCAGCACTATTTCGCATCCGCCTGGATTCTGGCCGACGGTATCAAGCGCGACCTTTTCATGCGCAAGGTCGACAACAATCTGTATGCAGCCGGCATGATCGCGCCGCTTGAGAGCATCGCGCCCGGCGCCAGCAAAACCATCGACGCCAAGTTTTTTGTCGGACCGCAGGAAGAAAAAGTGCTGGAGGCCCTGGCGCCTGGCCTGGAGCTGGTCAAGGACTATGGCTGGTTGACCATTCTGGCCAAGCCGCTCTATTGGCTGCTCGATCGCCTGCACGGCTTCATCCTCAACTGGGGCTGGGCCATCGTTGCGCTGGTGCTGCTGCTCAAGATCGCGTTTTACTGGCTCAATGCCAAGGCCTATGCCAGCATGGCCAAAATGAAGGCGATCAACCCGAAAATCATGGAAATGCGCGAGCGCCTGAAGGACAAGCCGCAAGAAATGCAACTGGCCATGATGAAGATTTACAAGGAAGAAAAGGTCAACCCGATGGGTGGTTGCTTCCCCATCATGGTGCAGATCCCGGTGTTCATTGCTTTGTATTGGGTGCTTTTGTCCAGCGTTGAAATGCGCAACGCGCCATGGATTTTGTGGATCAAGGACTTGTCTTCGCCGGACCCGTATTTCATTTTGCCGGTTGTAATGACGCTCACGACCATGTTGCAGACCGCCTTGAACCCGGCGCCGCCAGATCCGATGCAAGCCAAACTCATGTGGTTCATGCCGCTGATTTTCAGTGTGATGTTCTTCTTCTTTCCAGCCGGCCTGGTGCTTTACTGGATCACCAACAACGTTTTGTCGATTGCGCAGCAGTGGATGATCAATACCCGCATGGGCGTGCCACCTCAGTTCAATCTGCCAAAGTTCAAGTAAGAAAGGGCCGCTCAGCGGCCCTTTTCAATGGCGCAGGCAAATGCGGTGAACTGCGCCTGCGACAAAATGTCGACCATGTTAGCCAGCCAGAACGACCCGATAGTTGCCATTGCCACAGCCCCGGGGCGAGGGGCTGTGGGTATTGTGCGGATTTCCGGAAAGGCAATTGCGCCGCTCATGCACGCGCTGCTCGGACGGCAGCTACAAGCCCGACAGGCTAGCTACCTGCCATTTTGTGATGCGCAAGGTCGGTCAATTGACCAGGGTCTGGGACTTTTTTTCCCGGCGCCACACTCCTACACCGGAGAGGATGTGCTCGAATTGCAAGCGCACGGTGGGCCCGTGGTTTTGCAACTCTTGCTCACGCGCTGCCTGCAAGCGGCCGCTGAAACCCAGCCAGAGACCGGCCTGCCGCGCCTGCCCCGCCTGCGCCTGGCCAAGCCAGGCGAGTTCACCGAGCGGGCTTTTCTAAATGACAAGATCGATCTCGCGCAGGCCGAAGCCATTGCAGATCTGATAGACGCAAGCACGGAAACAGCGGCTCGCTCTGCAGCTCGCTCACTGTCTGGCGAGTTTTCAGAAGAGATCAAAGGTCTGCTCGCCAGGCTGATTCACTTGCGCATGCTCGTGGAAGCCACGCTGGATTTCCCCGAAGAAGACATCGACTTTTTACGTCAAGCCGACGCGACGGGCCAGCTAGAGGGCTTGCAGATGACGCTCGGGAGCGTGATGCAGCGAGCGGCGCAAGGCGCCCTTTTGCGCGAAGGCATCAAGGTGGTGATCGCTGGGCAACCCAACGCAGGAAAGAGTTCCTTGCTCAACGCTTTGGCGGGGGCTGAGCTGGCCATCGTTACCCCGATTGCGGGAACGACCCGCGACAAGGTATCCCAGCTCATCCAAATCGAGGGCGTGCCTTTGCATGTGGTCGATACCGCGGGCTTGCGAGACCGCTTTTCGCCCGGCGTGGATGAGGTTGAAAAAATCGGCATCGAACGCGCCTGGGGAGAAATCGAAAGCGCCGACGCGGTCCTCTTCCTGCATGACCTGACCCGTTGGCAAACACCTGGGCAGCCAGCGCTGGCGACAGACTACCAACAGCGCGAGTCCGAGATTCGACAAGCGATGAAAGATTGCTTGCCGGCTACAACGCCAGTGATCGATGTCTGGAACAAATCGGATTCGGCCAGCGCCGAGTCCTTGGCTGGCGCCAGACGCGGCGTGGCCATTTCAGCTAAAACCGGCGCCGGACTCCAGGCCCTGCGGCAGCAATTGCTCCAGGTGGTGGGTTGGCAGTCAGCGCCCGAGGGTGTGTTCATGGCACGCGAGCGGCACCTGCAAGCGCTGCACGACGTGGCCTTGCAGCTTGAGCGGGCGCGGGATCAGTTGACAGCTGCGCGACCAGCGCTGGATTTGCTGGCAGAAGATTTGCGTCAGGCCCAAAGCGCGCTGAGCCAGATCACGGGCGCCTTTACACCGGATGATTTGCTTGGCGAGATTTTTTCCAAGTTCTGTATTGGAAAATAGTGAAGCAGCTGTGCCTGGGCATTTATTGGCATCAGCATGGGCGGTAGGCGGTGCCGAAATGATGCGGCTTTATCACCGGTCCTGATACGCTGGCGTTTGTAAGGACCAGTGGCCATCATTAATCTGGCTCGTCAGAGTCCTTCAAAAACCCACCAGTCATCAAACAGCGAGAGTTTCTCGTGTTTTCTTTTGTACCCGTTTTTTACCAGTAGCGCGCCTAGTTTGTTGCGCATGGGTGTGTAATTGTGCTCGCAGGTTATCACCTTGAACCGATAACGCTCGAAGTCAAATCCCTGAAGAATATCGTATTCACTGCCCTCGGTATCAATCGAAAGATAGTCGATTTCCGCTGGGGCACCGTGCTCCGCCAGCAAATCCATCAGAGACACGGTTTCAACAGGATAAACCCGGCCGCGTTTGCGTGCTTCGGCGTGCAGATCGGAACCGCTCATCGCATGGATGGTCGAGAGTTCCGCTGCGTCGGTTTCATTGAACAAGATGGACTCGTTCGAGGCGCTCCAGACGCATCGCTTGTCGATCAAGGCTTTCCGGTTCCGGACCAGATCCGCATGCCAGCGAACAGCAGGCTCGGCAAGAATGCCCTTCCACTCGAACGTGGTCTCAAGCAAAAAAGTATTGCTCAGATCAATTCCGTTTGTGGCACCAAACTCCACAAAGAAACCGCCCCGTTTGTAATTAAGCTCCGAGAGAACAAAAAGATCTTGCCGGAGTTGCGATTTTGATTTGAGCAGCAGTTTATTATTGAGAGAAAAAAGCACATTGGCGTCAGACAACTGCCCTTTCTGGCTTGCGAAAATGATTTTTTCAATTGCCGGGAGTAGCTCGGGATGAATGACAGCGATATGCGTGACCAGTTCAAGTAATGTATGTTTCGGATCTTTTGTTGATTTCATTTAACAAGTCATCCCTGGAAAATGCACGTTCATGCCACCACAAGGCCCATGGAACCGGGCTTGACTGCGCTGGCAACAAAAATCTGGCGCAACTGCTGGGCAAGTTGCTCCAAACCGCTGGCCTGAAGCAGGTACAACAAAGGCCCACGCCTTTTTTGATGATCGTACGCATCAGCCAGCTGGGCTTGTAGCGCAGCGCACAGCAGCCTATGCAAACGCTCGCTCCCTGAGCCTTTGAGGTGGCGCCGGTTCATCTGGTGGTCCGCTTTCAAGTCCCCGATGATTGGTTCGATGGCTTGCCTGCGCTTGAGCAACTTCTTTTCTTTACCCGTCAGGCTCTTGAACTAGCCGCGGTGCTTGATGTCAATGTCCGGGTTGTCCTTGTACGCCCCCAGGTAGCCCGGGTCGACGTAAGCGGTTCCGAGCTTCATGCCCGTGCCTTGCATCAAGATGGCCGCTTGCTCCACCCGTTCGTTCAGTGTGTGGCCGTCATTCGGGTTCCCGGCCAAGGCCCTGGCGCCGACGATCAATGTTCCTTTGAGCGTGCTGGCCATGTCCACCTTCGCGCAAAAATTATAAGCCTTGCAGCCCTTGCCCTTGGAGATGCATTCGACTTCCGGTGCATGCCAGCTGTAGAGCTTGGTTGTCTGGCTTTCGTTTTATGGCTGCGTGTTGGCTCAATCAAGCGCTTGGCTTTGCCGATGCTCAGCCCCAGGGCCGTCATCTTGCGGCCGATCTCCCGGTGCAATCGGCCCACGATGGTGCTTTGGCGTAGGATGGCTTGAGCTCAATGCCTTCGGCCTTGGCAGCTTCGAGCAGTTTGACCCGTGAGCTCTCCAGCAGCTTGCTGTCGGTGGGATGGCCAATGGTTTTTTCTTGCACCGTGGAGTCGACAATGATCTGGCTGCGCTGTTGCCGGGCGATCAGCTTCAAGGACACCGCCACTTCCACGGTGCGGCCCAGCATCAACTCCAGGCCTTCTTAGCCCAACAGCTTGCCGAACTTGACCAGCTCGGTGGGGTCGCAAGGTCAGCGGTGCTCAAATTATTCCTTGCCAGGTTTGAGGTACAGCACCGAGACCATGAGGTGGGTCGGCAAACCGGAGCGGCCCGCGTTGCAGACGCCAGCCGCCAGCGTGGCTTGAGCAGGGCCAAACATGTCCACGTCTTCAATCTTCTTGCCAAGGCATGCGATTGGACAGGTGGGCCAGCGGGTGGCGCAGGCCGATCATCTGATCGAGGCGGTAGTGAAAGAAATCGGCGCTCGTTGACATCTGGGCTCCACAGACACCCAGAAAACGAACTTCAATGGACATCTTTTTGGGACTTCTGAACATTCGCAATGACCCTGAAGGCGAGCATTCATCCGGGCTTATGGGGCTTTTCAGGGGTGACTGATAAATTGCCCGTGTTATCTATCAAGCACTTGCAGTGCTGATTCCCGAGCGAGTTGCGCAGGTCTGCAAAGGTGATTTGACCTTTGGAAAACGAAGGTGTGAACCAGCGGAATGCGGATGAAGCGTCTGGCTATCGATTGGATTGGCGCATTTTTCGCCTTGAAAGGGGCCAATACGCGACTGCGCACAACGCGGGTAGCAGGCCTGCCGCGTCAATGACCCGAAAAATCAATCAAGGTGAAAAGAGGCAAGCCCGATGCTCGCAGTTTGCCCGAGCCGCCTAGCTCAGGCAAGTCCACAATCGCCGCTCCCTCCATCACCACCGCGCCCAACTTTTCAAGCAATTTGCGCCCGGCCATCATGGTGCCACCTGTCGCAATCAGGTCATCGATCAACAGCACTTTGTGACCAGGCAGCACAGCATCCGTGTGCAACTCCACGGTGGCGCTGCCGTATTCGAGCTCATAGGTCTCTTGCACCGTAGTGAAAGGCAGCTTGCCCTTCTTGCGTATCGGCACAAAGCCGACATTGAGCTCGTAAGCGACCACGGCGCCCAGGATGAAGCCCCTGGCGTCCAAGCCGGCCACCACATCGGGTTGCAGTGCCGGGTCCATGTAGCGGTGCACAAAGGCGTCAATCAGAACCCTGAACACCTTCGGGTCTTGCAGCAGCGGAGTGATGTCGCGAAACTGCACACCAGGCGCTGGCCAGTCCGCCACGGTGCGGATGTGCTGGCGCAGGTATTGGCTTACGCTCTGCTGGCTCGGGTCATCGGCGGCGGCCGGGCTTTGGTCCGGGCTGGCGTTAGGGGCGCCGGAATAAGGGGTCATGAGGTGTGCCTCCAAGGGTTGACTCAGGCAAAGGGGATCCGCGCAAGCAGGGCGCCGCTGGTGTGCACGATGAGGCCTTCTCCCATCGATGTGCTTTCGCCGGTGAGAGCCGATATGTTGACCTGGTGCGTGACCCAGACCTCAAACTGTCCGGCTTGAATGCTCCTGAGTCTGGCCCGCAGGAGGAGGGTTTGTGCGCTCTGGTTGTTGTTGTTCTGGAACGTCGAGTTCAGTGCGTCCAGCACTCGGTGCCTGCCGAAAGCCAGTTCGGCCGTGTCACGGCAACGGCACCAGGCGCTTGACCAAACCGAGCCGGGCTGGAGCCCCTCGCGCCGGAACCACTCGCCCATGCGCACCGCCTGTTGCCGGCCGGCCGGGCTGAGCAGGCGTTGGCTGGCGCAGTCATCCAGCCTGAAATTGGGCGGGTCGCCGATGCCGGCCTCGGTCTGCGCATGGCGCACCATGATCACGCAGGCGCCCGCGCGCAGCAGGGCGGCCGGATCTGCGGCCAGCGACGCCGTGCCGGGCCAAACGGCCGCAGCCATCCAGGTGAGGGCTTTTCTTCTCTTCACAGAGTGCGTCCTCGTAGCAATTTTTCCTCGGCCAGCGCCAACGCCGCGGGTTTTCCGGACAGTACCAGTGTGTCACCTCCCTCGAGCAAGGCCTCGTCCACCGGCGGTAGCGATCGCCCACCGCTTCGGCGCAAGCTGACCACGCGAACGCCGATGGCTGTCAGCGCCATGGCGCCCAGCGTGCTACCCGCTGCCTTGAGCGCTGGCGGTAGCGTGACGCTTGCCAGACGCTCCTGTTCCAGCTCCTGCACCGTATCGTCGTCGGCGCCGTGAAAGTAGCCGCGCAGCAGCTTGTAGCGCGCATCGCGTTGCGCCTGCACCGCCCGGATCACGCGGCGCATGGGCACGCCAACCAAAGCCAGCGCGTGGCTGGCCAGCATCAGGCTGCCCTCTATGGCCTCGGGAACCACCTCGGTGGCGCCCGCGGCCTGAAGCTTCTCAAGATCGAGATCGTCCGCCGTGCGCACGATCACCGGGACAGCTGGCGCGTGCGAACGCACGTTGGCCAGAACCTTGAGGGCGCTGGCGGTGTCCAGATAGGTCACAACGACCGCACTGGCCCGCACCAGACCGGCGGCCATCAACGACTGCAGGCGCACCGCGTCGCCAAAAACCACCGAGTCACCTGCGGCGGCAGCCTTGCGAACCCGGTCGGGGTCGAGGTCCAGCGCGATATAGGCAATGCTCTCGCCGTCGAGCATGCGCCCCAGGTTCTGCCCACAACGTCCGTAACCGCAAATGATCACGTGCTGGCTGGTGTTGATGCTCTTGCGCGCAATGCTGGTCATTTGCAGCGACTGTTGCAGCCACTCGTTGCTCACCAGTTTCATCACGATGCGGTTGCTGGCCATGATGATGAAAGGCGTTGCCAGCATCGACAGCACCATTGCCGCCAGCACCGGGTTGAGCAGCGCGGCTGGCACCAGCCGGTTGCCCTGCGCCAGTGTCAAAAGAACAAAGCCAAACTCGCCGGCCTGCGCCAGATAAAGGCCGGTACGCAAGGCCACGCCATCGGTGGCGCCAAGCGCCTTGGCCAGCGTGGCCACCAGCACCAGTTTGAAAAGCACCGGCAGTAGCAGCAAGGCCAGCACCAGAGGCCAGTTGCCGACCACTTCGCGCCAATCAAGCATCATGCCGATGCTGATGAAAAAAAGGCCCAGCAACACGTCGTGAAAAGGGCGAATATCGGTTTCGACCTGATGCTTGTACTCGGTCTCGGAGATCAACATGCCGGCGATGAAGGCGCCCAGCGCCAGACTCAAGCCCGCCAGCTCGGTCAGCCAGGCCAGGGCCAGCGTGACCAGCAGCAAATTGAGCACAAAGAGCTCTTCACTCTTGCGCCGCGCCACCAGCGTCAGCCACCAGCGCATAACGCGCTGCCCGCCGATCAGCAAAAGTGCGACAAGCACCGTCGCCTTGAACAGCGCCAGGCCGAGCGCCGACAAGAGCTCCTCGGGCGGCGAGCCCAAGGCGGGAATAAGAACCAGCAGGGGCACGACGGCCAGATCCTGGAACAGCAAAATGCCCATCACGCGTTTGCCATGCTCGGATTCAAGCTCAAGCCGCTCACTCAGCAGCTTGACGACCAGCGCAGTGCTACTCATCGCAACCGCGCCCGACAAGGCCACGGCGCTTTGCCAGCTTAAGGGCCACAGGGTGGGCGCCACAACCGTCAGCAGCAGCGAGCCCAGAATGACCAGCGCCATCGTCAACAACACCTGACAAAGTCCCAGCCCAAATACGTGGCGGCGCATCGAACGCAGCTTGGGCAGGTTGAACTCCAGTCCGATCACGAACATCAGAAACACCCCGCCG
>CAJAOB010000052.1 GCA_903941205.1 uncultured Burkholderiales bacterium
TCGCCCACGCTCAGCGCCACCATGGCCTCGCTCGGCGGCACCAGCGCTTGAAGGGGTGCTTCGTCCTTGGCTTGAAGCAAGAGCTGAAACTCCCGGCCGGTGAAAACTGTTTGCAGGATCTTGGCTGCGATGCCTTCACCGGCTGCATCGCTGGCGATACGAATCTTTTCAGGCCGCAAAGACAAGACCACAGACTTGTCGCCCTGCGCCGATGCCGGCACCGTCCAGCGCTGCCCGAGCCAGTCAACGCAGCCAGCCACCACAGCGCGCTCGCAAAAGTGGTTGGCACCGACAAAAGACGCCACAAAGCGATTGACCGGCTGGTGGTAGATGTCCCAGGGGCGCCCGACCTGTTGGACTTCGCCGCCGTCCATCACGCAAATCAGGTCCGACACCGACAGCGCCTCTTCCTGGTCATGCGTCACATAAATCGTGGTCAGCCCCAGCTGCTGCTGCGTTCGCTTGATGTCTTGCCGCAATTCGATGCGCAACTTGGCGTCCAGATTGGACAAAGGCTCGTCCATCAGCAACAACTGCGGCTCAATCACCAAGGCACGGGCCAAACCCACGCGCTGCTGCTGCCCGCCACTGAGTTGCTGCGGCATGCGGTCGGCCTGGCCTGACAGTTGCACCATGTCCAGCATGCGGCTGACACGCTGACGTATCTCGTCCCGGGAACGCTTTTGCTGAACCAGGCCAAAGGCCACGTTGTCAAAAACACTCAAATGGGGAAATATGGCGTAGTCCTGAAAGACCATTCCGACATGGCGCTGGGAAGCGTTGCTGCGGCCCAAAGAACGGCCCTGCACCACGATGTCGCCACTGTCCTGGAAATGAAAGCCCGCAATGGCGCGCAGCAAAGTGGTTTTGCCGCAACCGCTGGGGCCCAAAAGGGTGAAGAAACTCCCCGAGGGAATTTCCAGATTCACCCCCTTGAGGGCGTGATGAGAATCGTAGTGCTTGTGGAGCTGCTGAATGCTGACGTGCGCCATGAGGGAGAGTTCAGCCGGATCACTTCTTGTTCATCATGAGCTCGTTCCACTTGCTCATGATGCGGGCCCGGTTGGCACCCGCCCACACCTCGTCGTACTTGATCAGCTTGATTTTGCTCAAAGGGGTCAGCGCAGTGCTGGAGGCCACATCAGGACGAACCGGACGACGACCGGCCGTCGCCACCAGTTCCTGCGCCTCTTTGGACAACATGTAATTGATGAAGGCCTTGCCGCCTTCAGCGTTGATCGGCGTGGCACTCAGGGCCATCACGTCGGCGCTGGCTGACGTACCGTCTGCCGGGTAAAGCAGTTCCACAGGACCACCACCGACCTTGAACTTCAGCAAGGTGTCTTCGTTCGAGAGACCCAGGGCAGCCTCGCCATCGTTGACGAACTTGGGCACCGCGCCAGAACTGTTCGACATCACGGCGTTGTCCATGATCTTGGCGTACAGATCCCAGCCCTTTTCGTCGCCGTACAACTGCAAGATGGTCGCCAGCTGAATGAAGGCCGAACCCGACTTGTCCACCCGGGCAAGGGAAATCTTGCCCTTGTAGGCCGGGTTGGCCAGGTCCGCCCAGGTCTTGGGGTACTGCGCCGGGGTCAGCATTTTGGTGTTGACGCCCACCGATGTGGCGATGGCCGTGAACGGCACCGCAGCTTCCTGAATCCGAAAGGACTCGGCCAGGCTCTTGGCGTTGTCAGGCGTGAACTTCGCAAACAAGGCTGCGTTGGCCAGCACCACCTCGGTCGAGACCGCAAACAGCACGTCGGCCGTCTGGCGACCGCGCTCTGCGCGAAGCCGATTCATCAGGTCACCGGAGCCCCCCTTGATCAATTCGACCTTGAGCTTGGACGCTTTCTCAAACCCGGGGATCACGCGGTCCAGCAAGTCCTGCGGCGCCGCAGAGTAAATCGTCACCTTGTTTTGGGCCGCTGCCGAAAACGACAACAAAACTCCAACTACCCATGTGCCAATGGCGCGCCGCGATAAGGTCA